>NZ_JAQYWT010000298.1:0-29114 GCF_036322545.1 Streptomyces sp. SP18BB07 | reverse complement strand
GGCCGACGCGATCGGGCCCAGCCCTGCGCGGCACCAGTTCAGTCGCCGCGTGGGTGTTTCGCGGATCGGCGGGTTTGCGGCGACGGTCTTCAGCCGGTGGTGAGCATGCCTTCGCGTAGGCGTTTCAGGGTGCGGGAGAGCGGGCGGGAGACGTGCATCTGGGAGCAGCCGAGGCGTTCGCCGATCTGGGCTTGCGTGAGTTCGTCGACGAAGCGCCAGTGGAGGGCACGTCGAGACATCAGCGTCTCCGCGCCGTCCGGCCTCACCCGTTCGGCGTGCTCCCGGGGTCGCAATGCCGGACACTCCTGTATAGGGGTCGGCGTATTTCGCGCGGGCCATGGTGAGGGTGTTCGGCGTGCTTGAGGTCCCGCTCTGGCTGTGGGGGGCGTTCGCCGCGACGGTGGTCGTGTCGCTGGCGGTGGACCTGCTGTCCCATCGCACCGCGCACGTCATCCGCTTCAAGGAGGCTGCCGCCTGGAGCGGCCTGTGGGTGAGCCTCGCCCTGATCTTCGGCGCGGTCGTCTTCCTCGTCCTTGGCTCCAGTGCCGGTACCGAATACGTGACAGCCTGGCTGCTGGAGAAGAGCCTGTCGGTCGACAACCTCTTCGTCTTCGCCGTGATCTTCGCGTACTTCAAAGTGCCCCGCGCCTACCAGCACCGCGTGCTGTTCTTCGGCGTCATCGGCGCGCTCGTCTTCCGCGGGATCTTTCTCTCCCTCGGTGTGGCCGTGGTCAGCCGCTTCACTGCGGTGCTGTTCGCCTTCGCGGCGGTCCTCTTCTACAGCACCTACAAACTCCTCAAGGACGAGCAGGAGAGCTTCGACCCGGGCAAGAGCTTCGCCGTACGGATGCTCCGCAAGGTCATCCCGGTCCGGGACGAGTACGCCGGGGCGAAGTTCTTCGTCAAGGAAGCCGGCAAACGGATGGCGACCCCGCTGCTCGCAGTGGTCGCCGCGATCGAGGCCGCCGACCTGATCTTCGCCGTCGACAGCGTCCCGGCCGTCCTCGCGGTCAGCGACGACGCCTTCATCGTCTACACCAGCAACGCGTTCGCCATCCTCGGCCTGCGGGCCCTCTACTTCATGCTCGCCGGCCTCCTGGACCGCTTCCATTACCTGAACAAGGGCCTCGCGATCATTCTTGCCTTCATCGGCGTCAAGCTCATTCTCCAGGCATCCCACAAGATGATCAGCCCCGGCATCCCGGAAATCCCCTCACCGGTCAGCCTGGCAGTCATCGTCGTCGTCCTGGCGGGGTCCGTGGTGCTCAGCATCACCAGGCCCGCCCCGACAGACGCCCAGGAACAGACCGATGAACAGAAAGACGCCTCCGGGACCACCGAGCAGCCCAGCTCCCCACCTGTGGCCGATGCCCCAGAGCCCGCTACCGGTTCACCAGGCCGGGACACTGCACCCCGCCCGCACTCGGGCCGACGAGGAGCCAGGGCACTACCGGACCCGTCAGTACGGGCATATCGTAAAAAGATGGTCAAAGTGCAGCGTAAGCCTAAAACGTACGTGTGTCCGGCCTGCAAGAAGCCGGTGCCGGCCGCAGCCCACCGCCACAAGAGCCTCGGCGTATTCGTTCCCGTCTGGGGCCCGGGTGCATGTCAAAACCGCGACTGTCCCGACTTCCGGTTGGACCCCAGCCGCAAGCACTCCCCGTCCCGGTAGCCGAACCGACAGCGTGGCGGTGGACTGCCCGCCTGGACCGCCGTGGGTTGCCCGTCAGATCAGGCGGAACCTCAAATCCCGCCCCGGTCGCCACAGGGCAGGCGCTCGTTCACCCCGGCACCCGCGACACCCGCACGCAGCGGCCTATCGATGGCCACGCTGTGAGACAACCGCCACCGTGGTGCGCACCGCGATGTCCGCCACTGCATCCGGCGGCGCACAGGGTGCACTGATACCCGGCACTCGCGCGCGCCCGGTGCGCCGCACCCGATGTCCCCCACCGCACCGGTGCGCCCACCGCCCCGTTGACCCGGTGCGGCTGGTGGCGTCCGCACCCCTTGACCAGGTCGGCCACCGAAGCCGTTTCCCCTAGGCGCAGCCCGTTTCGGCTGGCGATCAGGTCGTGGTCAAGGGGGTGTGTGATAGGGAGCCGCCGCATGACGCGCGCCTGATGTGGGGCGACCCGTAGACGTCCCCGGCCATCACCGCGCTTGAGGAAGCCCTGTGGGCGGGACGCGGGACCCGCGTCCACGTCATCTTCGACGGGCGGCCCCACCACACCACGTCCTGAAACCGCAGGCCCGCGTGCAGTTCGCCACGGCGATTCTGTCGCGAGTCACGGCTGACACCTGGCGGGCCTGGCCCCGGCCGCCGGCCCCGTCCCGAAGCAGAGCGGCGTGGAGTGCGGCCGCGAGTTCGCGGGCTCGCTGTTCGCTCGGCACGTCGCGCAGCATGAAGTAGATCGGTCCTGTGTAGGCATCCGCACCGACCTCGCGGGTGACCGTGCGGACGATCGCAGCCCTGAAGGCGTCGTTCACTGTGCCGTCGACGGAGTGTCCGGGGCCGGCGGGTGAGGGTGTCCGCCTTCACGGTCCACCGCGGACCTTCGGATTCGATGGCGACGAACACGGCGCGGTGCGCCATGGCCTGCCGGTATGCCTTGTGGAAAGCTCCGTGCCACTGGCATCGGGGATGAGGTCGGCGGCGCAGGGAACCGGTAGCGGCTGCATGAGGAGATTGTGCAAGAAGCCGCGAACATCCAGATTCGTCGACACCCGCAGGGCCGCTCGGTGAGCATGAGTGCCGGTTCTCGAACGCAGGGGTGGAAGCTGTCAGGATCTCGCTCTGGTGTCTGGCCGCGCGCACCGGAAGAGTGAGGGCCGCCCCTTTCCCGGATGCGCCGGTCCGTCCGGGGCAGTCGGGATACGTACCTCAAGGACCGAGCCGCCGGAAACCGTGATGGTGCATCCCTCCAAGGACGACTCCGGGCCCGTCGTTGTAGAGCCACATGTACGCGGGGACATCGTCGCCCCGCGCCCACGGCCTGCCCCGAGGTTCCGCCACATGCGCGTACCGGATCACGACGTCGCCGACGCGGGCGTTCTGGCCCGGAACATCCCACTCCGGCAAGGAGAAAACGTCATCTCACCCTTGATGCCGTCACCGGTCACCACGTGGAGAGGGCGGTCGCGGTGCGCCAGGCGCAGGAGGTCGGGCTGGTCGACCCGGTCTGGGATCCCGACGATCTCCTGCAGCTGATCCTGGTCATCGCCACCTACTGGGCCAGCGCCTCCGGCAGCAGCGCCGAGTCCCCGTCCCGCGCTACCGGACCGTGGCAGAGGAGGTCGTCCGACGCCTCATCGAGCCAAGACGGTGATGTACGTGGTGGATGGATCAGTTCTCATCGACATTGATCATGCCAAAGCGCGCCAGGTGACTTCCGAACTCACCTCGAAGCGACATCCACGGGAAGTGACATAGTCAACAGGCAGTCAGTTCAGGCTCTGGACTTAAGCCTCAGGGAATGCTTGCCGGGTCGACGTACGTTTTGGTGACGCTGGTGATGAAGTCGTGGCTGCTGTCAGGGTCGAGAGCCTGGGCCTGGAGGTGGTCGTACATCACGCTGTAGTGCTGCACGTCGGATGGTTTCTCCAGGTAGAGATCGCTGGTGAAGCGTTCCAGGTGCACCACTGCCTCGGGGCTGTCGGCGAACCGCAGGATGGAGAACCGTCCTGCGAAGCCGGGGTGGGCACCTACCGTGTAGGGGAGGACCTGCACGGTGATGTGGGGCTCGGTGCCCAGTGCGTTCAGGTGCTCCAGTTGCTCGCGCATGATGTGCGGGCCGCCTACGACACGGCGCAGTGCCGATTCGTCGACGATGACCCACAGGCGCAGCGGGCCGTTGGGGTCGTAGATCCGGTGCTGACGGCGTAGCCGCACCTTGAGGCGTGTGGCGGCCTGTTGGGCGGTGAGCGCAGGGATCGTTTCCCCGATGACGGCGTGGGCGTAGGCGGGGGTCTGCAGCAGGTCGGGGATCACCATCGGCTCGTAGGCGTGGACGGTGGCGGCGTCCGCTTCCAGGCCGACGTAGACGCTCTGGGGAATGTCGCCGTAGACGTTCCACCAGCCCTGCTGTCCGGATTCCTTGGCCATCCGCATGAGCGCGTCGATGACCTGCTGGTCCGTTACTCCGTAGATCGCGCACAGATCGCGGACGTCGCGGGGGTGGATGGCGCGGCGGCCGTTCTCCAGGTGACTGATCTTGGGCTGGGAGACCATGAGCCGCTCGGCTGCTTCCGCGCTCTTCAGCCCGCTGGCCTGACGCAGCCGGCGCAGCTCGGCCCCCAGCCGGCGCCTTCTGACGGTGGGATTGCTGTTCGCCGCCACGACGGTCTACCTCCGGCTCCAAGTCACTGCTCTCGACCGCAGGTTGCCACGGAGCAGGGATTGTTGATCATGCGCCATGCCGTCGTGTTCGTCGGGCAGCCATAGCGGACTGTGACTTCGTCATGTGCCTCGCCGCAGGAACCACCAGGCGCCCTGCCGGGAGGGATCAAGGAAACGGGCACGAGTGCCTGATTCACATGGCTGCGAAGGCTCTTGCATCCCTTGGGCTGGAGGCAATTGCCAGTGTAAGAGTCCTTTTCGCTGCCCGACGAACATGACGGTATGGCGCGTGACCAGCAGCCTTCACCCCGTGGCAACCTGCGGTCGAGAGCAGTGACTTGGAGCCGGAGGTAGACCGCGGGTGGCGGCGAAGTCCAATTCCGCAGGGCCCTGGCACGGCCCCTCGGCCGTGACGATGCCGAAAACGGAGGTGTTGCGGGCGTTCCGGTTCGCGCTGGACCCCTCCGATGCCGAGCGCACCGCCCTGTCCCGCTATGCCGGCGCTTGCCGGTGGGCCTACAACTACGCCCTGGCCAAGAAGACCCAGGCCCATCAGGCATGGGCCGACCGCAGGAGTGCCTACCTCGAGGCGGGGCTGAGTGAAGCCGAGGCGAAGGAGCGGATCAAGGCCGACGGTGCTGAGCTCACCGACCGCATCAAGGTGTGGGACCACCACCGCAAGAGCCTCACGCTCACCGTCGCCGGCAAGCCGCCGCTGCCCGCGATGCAGTCCCCGGCGGGGCAGGAGGCCCTTGTCCGCCAGCTGGCCGCCGCCCGCGCTGACGCCGTCGGCACCAGCGGTGAACGCGGGCTCCTGGCCGAGGGCCGTGCCACGGTGAACGCGCTCAAGGCGAAGGCGTTCAGTGCCGGTTTCCGCACGCCGACCGCCATCGACACCAGCGCCCTGTGGCGGATGGAGCGCGATCTGCCGAAGGAGGAGGGCGGCAGCCCCTGGTGGGCCGAGGTCAACGTCTACTGCTTCACCTCCGGCTTCGACCGCGCCCAGGTCGCCTGGAAGTACTGGCAGGACTCGCTCGCCGGCCGCCGCGCCGGCCAGCGTCAGGGATACCCCCGCTTCAAGAAGAAGGGTCACGCTGAATCGTTCGCTCTCTTCCACGACGTGAAGAGGCCGATCATCCGTCTGGAGGGCTACCGGCGCCTGGTGATGCCAGGCCTGGGCAGCATCCGCATCCACGACTCCGGCAAGCGCCTCGCGCGGCTCGTGGAGGGCGGGCAGGCCGTCATCCAGTCCGTGACCGTCACCCGCGGCGGCCACCGCTGGTACGCCTCCGTGCTCGCAAAGGTGCAGCAGCATGTTCCCGTGCTGTGGGAACACGTCCACGACGACGGCACCCGTGTCCGCTATCTGTCCCGCCCCCAGGCGCAGAAGGCCGCCGAAAGCGGTGGGCGCATCGAGCAGTACGGGCACCCCACCGCCCGCCAGCGCGCGGGCGGGCTCATCGGCGTCGACCTCGGCTCCCGCTACCTGGCCGCCCTGTCCAGCCCCCTCGATCCGGCCGACCCCGCCTCGGCCCTCGTGCAGCACCCCCGGCTGCTCTCCGGCAGCCTGGCCAAGCTGGCGAAGGCCCAGCGTGCGCTGTCCCGTACTCAACCCGGGTCGCGGCGTCGGGCCAAGGCCGTCACCCGGGTCGCCCGCGTCCACCACCAGATCACCGTCCGACGGGCATCGTTCCTGCACGGCCTGTCCAAGAAGATCGCCACCCGGTTCACGCATGTGGCGATCGAAGACCTCAACCTCGCTGCTCTGGCTGCCTCGGCCCGGGGCACCTGTGACAAGCCGGGCAAGAACGTCAAGGTCAAGGCCCGCTTCAACCGGTATCTCCTGGACGCCGGCCTGGGCAGTCTGCGCAACCAGCTTGCGTACAAAACCGCCTGGTACGGCTCGCAGCTCGTCGTCCTCGACAAAGCCGAGCCCGTCGCCAGCACCTGCGCGAAGTGCACGGAGCGAAACCCAAGCTCCGCCCCTTCACGCAGCACGTTCCACTGCCTCTCGTGCGGCGCGGTCGTACACCGTCACGAGAACAGCACCGCGAACATCGTGCGCGCGGCGCGCAGGCAGCTCACGACGGTCGCCTCCGATAGGGGGGAGACCTTAAACGCTCGCCGAGCCGCTGTAGGTCCTGGTGCCCGTAAGGGTGCTGGGCAGGGGGCGTTGAAACGAGAAGACACCGGTTGACGCCGGTGCCACCCCCGGGGAGCGATTCCCGGGCGTCCCGCACTCCTGGGACGATCCGTGTTCTGGCAGTCGGCTCCTGCGCCCCGTGCCCGGCATCCGCGTAACGCACACCGTTTCGGCTGTACGGCCAGTGCTCACACGAGCGTCAAGCAGCCTGTCCGAGGCGGGCGGCAGTCAGGTCCTGCTCGCGCAGCGGGGCGAAGTCGGCATCGAGCTTCGTCGTATGCCTCGGGCTGGATGCCGAGTTCGTGCGTGCTGTACACGCCGACATCACCACCAACCACACTGAGTCGAAAGGGTGACGGGGCCGGCCCTCCACGTCTACAAGATCATTCCACGGCTCCTTTTGGGGGCTTGCCTCGGCTATACCCCTGGTTCAAAGGCCGCTCGCGTGAGTCCCGCGATCGTGGCCGGCACGGGGACCAGCAGGCTTACCGCTGCCATCGCCCTGGCGCTGGCCCTCGTGGAGTAGGTTCACCGTGCTGGTGGCGGCCGGTGAGATCGACTGCGTTCACCGCTCGGCGACGACCTCAGCCGCCTACCCGTTCTCGCAGTTCTGTCAGCAGCACCCGGCCGTCGGCGATCTGAATGCGAGGAAACTCCCAGCTCACCATGCCGCCCTCAGTGAACTCGACGCCGACCCGCAACACTCTGGCCACCCCGCCGACGACGTTCGGGCTCGCTGACCGCGGCGATCCGCTTCAGCGGCGCACCGACCAACAGCTCCTTGGGGCCAGCGACGAAGAATCCGCCCATGCCGAACAGCAGCAACCGGTGTGTGGACAACGCCACGACGAACCGCTGCGGCAGCCCCAGCGGCACCGGCGATACGCCCGAGCCGACCGCCGCCCCAAGATGGCGCCTCCGCCCGCGGCCATCGTCGCCCCCGCACCGCCGGTGCGGAACGCCCAAGCCGCGTGCCGCACCTGCTCCTCGGACGGCTCGCCGTCACCCAGCCGCGCCTGCGCCTTCTTCCGCATGGTGTCGGACATGCCGGCAAGCTGCCCCGTGAGCCCGCGGCGACGTCCCCCCTCGCCCGCCTCTTGGCGTTGAACAGAGCGAGGACGCCAGAGACGACGTCGTGGGCGGCGCTGCTGGCGCAGGCCCGACACGAAGGTCAGGACGCGTGATCTTGCTGCCACCGCACCGCACGAAGGGGCCCGGCGTGCTCGGCGCCACCCCCGAGCAGCCCATCGGGCCGTTCGGCCACTGGCCCGAGCCCGGCGTGTTCGCGATCGCCGTCGGCATCGGGGGCGCCATCGGAGGGATCGCCGTCGCGGTGGGTCTTCCGGCGTACAGCTGTGGCGTACCTGTCGCGCAGGCTAATTGATCTTGGTTGTGACCTGCTGTTGCTCAGCTGTACTGAGTGGTACGTCTGTATCTCAGGGGAGGCTTACGCCGGACCGAGGCGTTGGCGATGGGCGATGCGTGGGTTGAGCTGGCCGTTTTGCTCTGCGCAGTGAGTTGAGCGTCGTGCCGGCTTTTGCGCAGTGTGGCCGGCGCGCCTGTAGGCAGGGGGAGTTGGCGGCTGTTCCGGGTTGGTGGGAGGGGTTGTTCAGCGGGCGTACAGGCGGTGCCAGGGCAGGTCGTGGTCGGCGGGTGCGAGGCGGGGCAGCCGGAGGCGGCTGGCCAGGTGGTGGAGGAAGGCGGTCTGCTGCGCGCGTGTCAGGGGGTGCGGGGGCAGGCGGTCAAGGGCCGTGGCGAGGGTGAGCGTCTCGGGGTAGGTGATCAGGCTTCGGCAGGTCAGAGTGGGGGAGGCCGGGCCTGGGGGGGATGTGGGGGTTGGCGTCGGTGAGGCGGTCAAGGCGTGTGAGCCACCGCTGGTGCAGGTGCTGTTGGTGGTCGTACCAGCGTGTCGTGATCGTCGAGGCCCAGCTCAGGGATGCTGTCGTCGCGCGGCGGGCTGTGGGGCGGGGCCTGGTGAGTTCGGGGACGGGACGGATGTCGAGCGGGGCGGGGTGCCGGGAGTCGCTGGAGGCCTGCTGGTGGCGGGTGCAGATCATGATCCGGGGCGAGTTGGACGCTGGGTGGATCCACGCTGGGGCGGCTTGGTGCGGGCTGCGGCGGATGGTGCAGGCGGTGCACGCCGGCAGCGGCTGCATGGCGGGCGGGAGGGGCTGCCAGCGGGCGATGGCTGCGTGGGCCGTGCCGATGGAGGCGGGTGGGGGCTGACGGGCCAGCGCGCGGGTGAGGTGTGCGGGCGGGATGCGGGTGAAGGCGGACAGCCGGTGAGCGGCTTCGGCGCTGAGGTGGATGTCGGTGGCGGGCGGGGACGCGAGGGTGCCGGTGGTGGTGATGTTCAGGCCGTCGAGGAGCTGGGCGGCGGTCAGTTGGTAGGTGCCTGCGAAGCGGGTGAGGTAGGAGGCTGCTGACTCGCGGGGCAGGGGCCTGGTCCGCAGGGCGCCGGGCTGGGACGGCCACATCGTGCGTGCCCGCACCACAGGGCTGCTCCAGGCGTGCGCGGTCACCGGCTGCTGGGTCGGGTGCGGCGGCTCGTCGGGGTGCGGGGCCGGTAGTGCTCCTCGGCGAGGTGGTCCAGCGCGATGGAGTCCAGCAGTGCTTTGGTGATGCGTTCTTGGCCGTCGAGGATGGCTTCGATGGCCGCCTGGCGGATGAGGCGGGAAAGGCTGCCGATGCGCCCAGCGGTCCGTTCGTGCAGGTAGGGGGCGAGCCTGGGCAGGCTGCCGGTGCGGTGGGAGCGGAGGTCGAGGGCCGCTTCCAGCGCGGCGATGAGCTCACGGAACGGTTCCCGCTCGCCGGCTCGGGCGGGCAGTGCCCCGCAGTCGATGAGTGAGGCGCGTCCGGCCAGCTGAGCGCCGCGGACCCCGCTGAAAACCGTGCTGGCAGTGACGTCGATGCCCGCGTACACGAAGGTGGCGCCGACGCGTTCGGTGAGGTCCTTGAGCCAGTCGGCGGCCTCCGCGCCGTTGGAGGTGCGGGGGTTGAGCCGGTGGATCTCGTCGATCAGCACGAGCTTGACGCCGGCCGCGGTGTAGGTGTGGCAGACGGCGGTCGTGATCTGCGCGGTGGTCATGCGGGTGGTGACGGGGATACCGAGGTAGCGGGCGAACTCGCAGGCCAGGGTCTTGGCGGTGGCGCCGGGCGGCACCAGCACATACGCCACGGGCACGCTGGTGTCGCCCGGGGCGGCGCGGCGGGTGTGGGCCAGGTGGCAGGTCCGGCCGACCTCGAGCAGTGCGGTGGTCTTGCCGGTGGTGGCCGGGCCGGTGACGATCAGGGACGGGCGGGCGGTGACGCTCTGGCTGCGGCCGAGGATCATCAGCGTGCGCACGCTGCGTGAGAGGCTCTCGATGGCCGGGGTACGCACGGTGACGAACTGCGAGTGGTAGGCCAGGCGTTCCTGAAGCGAGCGTGCCGGCTGGCCCGGCTGCGGGGGAGCGGGCGGGGCGGCGTGGGCGAACCGGGCGAACGCATCGAAGGTGGTGACCGTCCCGGGGGAGACGTCCTCGGCGGCGGGTGTGGTGTGGGGGCTGGTGCTCACCAGTGCTCGGCCTCCTCAAAGGCGTCATACAGCGCGTAGCGGCCCGCAGGCGCAGAGAGTTCCTCCCCGCCGTCGCGGCGGCCGTCAGGATCGGAAAAGCGGGCTTCGAGGACGTCGAGACTGTCCTCGGCCTGCATGCCGGCATCCGCCGTCTGCGGGCCTGCCGTGCTTGTCGCTGCCGCGCGGCCGGCCGCCGCTGCGGAGGGTGTGCCGGTGCCGGGCAGGGGGCGGGCCCGGCGCAGGACCTGGTCGGCTGCTTCGGCCAGGTCGGCCTCGTGCCGCTCGCGGTCTGCGCGCTGGTGGAGGGTGTCGCGGATGTGGCGCCAGGCGGTCTCGCTCATCGGGGCATGGACGTGGTCGCGGTGGATCCACGGGATCTCGTGCAGGCGTCCGTCGGGCAGGCGGATGTAGACCTGCCTCACGTCGTGCGGGTTGAGGTGGACCTCCCACTTGCCGCCGGGGTGGGTGGGGCAGGGCCGGCCGCGGTGCTCGTTGAGGACGGCGTGGTCGTAGGTGCGGTAGTTGATACGGATGCCGCGGCCGGTGACGGGGTGGAAGCGCACGGGCAGCAGTTCCGTGTAGTCGGCCCCGGTCAGCGGCAGCGGCACATACCCGCAGGTGCCCAGCAGCGCGCTCCACATCTCGTTCGGGGCCAGTGCCTTCTTGGGCAGGACCGGGTGGCGCAGCCCGTCGTGGGGGCGGTGCTGCCAGCATGCGGTGACCCACTCATCCAGCAGCTCCTGCAGCTGAGCCACGGTGAAGTGCGCCTCGTCCTTGACCGCGTGACCGCGCTCGAGGACGTGGGAGCCGGTGTAGCCGGCGACGTGCTGCGCGAACAGCGAGTTGATACTCCCGAACGTCCGCTCGACGGCGCCCTTGGCGGCCGGCGAGCGCGGCGGGGCGGGCTGCACACTGACGCCCAGGGTTTCGCAGGCGGCCAGGAACGCGGCGGAGACGAACACCCGCCCGCGGTCGATGACGATCGTCTCGGGCACCACCACCGGCCGCGCCGCCGCCTGCTCCAGGCGCGCATCGAGGGCGAGCAGCCGGTCGTAGGGGACGGCCGCATGGGCCAGGCGCAGATGTTCGGGCCAGCCGGGACGCGCCGGGTGGGGCACGGCCATCTCCGCCAGCAGCAGGGCCGCGTCCACCGCCTTCGTGCTCTCCTCGCGCAGTACGGCCGCCACCACCGACCGCGTGGCCACGTCCAGGGCGATGGTCAGCTCCGGGCGCACCGGGCGGCCGTCCTCGCCCACGGCCATCACATCCAGGAGGGTGGTGTCGACCTGCACCAGTTCGCCCGGCCGCAGCGCCACCGTCGGCGTGAGGGGCCGCACCGGCGTGGTGGTGGCGGTGCGGGCGGGGCGGCCGGGATGCTCCAGCGGGTCGGCCAGTGCCCGCACCAGCCGGTTGAACGTCGACGGCGCAGGCAGCGCCACCACCCCCGGCCCGTGGGTATCGGCCAGGATCTGCCCGGTCAGCTGCCGCAGCCCCTTCAGGGTGCCCTTGGAGCGGCCGCGCTGGCGGCGTAGCGCCTCCAGCACGGCGGCCACCACCCGCTCATCGGCCCGCCCCGTCGCACGCGACGGCTTGCGCTGCGGGATCAGCCCCATGAGGCCGCCCGCGTGGTAGCGGGCGCGCATGCGGCGCACGGTGGCCCGGCTGACCTGCGGCCAGCCCAGCTGTGCGAGTTCGTCGGCCTTGGCCTGCTCCCGCTCGGCCATCGACTTCCGCTCGGGGTCGTATGCGGGCCGGGGCATCCCGCTGCTTGCCGGGCCGCCGGGCAGCCCGGTCTCGATCTCGCGGATGTGCCGCTGCCAGGCCAGAGCCCGCTCCCGCTCCCGTGCGGGCACCGACTCCATGAGCCCCCAGGGCACCACCCCGGGCGCGGGGGAGTCCACCACCGCGAACGTGGGGTCGGTGAACAGGAACGAGGCCAGCACCGACGCCGTCTGCCCGTCCTCGTCGACCAGGCGCACCGACGCACCGGCCACGGCGGCCACCTGCCAGGCGCGGCCCTCGAACGTCACATACGCCCCCAGCTTCACCTGCCGGTTCCGGGCAGCGGCCACCGGGCGGCCGCCGTGCGCGCTCACCACTGCCCGGCCTCCGCCTGCGCGTCCCACAACCCGAACTCCTGACCGCCACCGGCGGTGCCGTCGGCAGCCGGGCCGCCGCCCGGTTCAGGCATCGCGTCGGCCACCCGGCTCGTCGGCCTGACGGCTTGTGCCCACGCTCCGGTGCCTGGGTCCGGTCCGGAGAATGTCCCGCCGCTCGTGCGGCCGGCGAGGACCTGTGTGATCCGGTGGTGCACGGTGGCGTCGAAGGGCCGCTGCGCATGCGCCTGGTCGGTCCAGGGCAGGGGGTGCAGAAGGCCGTCGGGCAGCCTGATGTAGACCTGCCGCACGTCGTAGGGGTGGTAATGCACTTCCCACCGGCCGTCGTCCGTGGTGGGGCAGGACCGTCCGCGGTGCTCGTTCAGGCACTCCTCGTCATACCGGCGCCGCCCCATGCGCACCCCTGCGTCGGTGACCGCCTTGCGGCACACCGGCAGCAGCTCGGCGAAGTGCTGCCCGCTCAGCGGCAGCGGCACCGCCCCGCTCGCACCGAGCAGCACCCGCCACATCTCATCGGGAGTCAGGGCCGCCCTGGGCAGCAGGGGATGCCGCAAGGCCTCCTGGGGGCGCGTGTGCCACCTCGCTGTGATCCACTCGTCCAGCAGGTCCTGCAGGTGCGGCATGCTGAACCAGCCTCCCGCCGCTCCCGCGTCGTCCTCCCCGGGCTGGGTGACAGGTCGCGCGGCGTCGGCCAGATTGGCCGCGTACCGGGTGAAGGCTCCGGCGAGCACGCCGAGCGTGTGCCCGCAGGCGCCGGGCGCGCTGTTCCCCCGTGTATGGACGGATTCCACACTGACGCCGAGGCCCTCGCACACGGTGAGAAACCACGACGTGACAGCAGGCCCTGCGGTATCAACGACCAGCGTCTCGGGTACGGCTGCCGGCCGTGCCGCCGTCGCCTCGAGGCGGGCCTGAAGCGGCAGCCGCCGCCGCGGCCAGTCCTCGTGCGCCCGGCGCAGCAGCCCCGGCCAGCCCGCGCGCAGCGGCGGCGGCACGGCCATCTCGGCCAGCAGCACCGGCAGTTCGGCTGCGGATTCCTGCGGGTGCAGCACGGCGGCCAGCACGCAGCCGGTGGCCTCATCCAGCGCGGCCGTCACCGACACCGCAACCAGACGCCCGTCCTCGTCCGCCACCGGCGACCCCAGGCGGGCGGTGGCGGCATGAACCCGCTCCGCAGGCCGCAACGCAGGCGGCGGGCCGCCGATTTGCCGTGGGCCGGTGGCGGTGCGCGCCGGGCTGCCCAGCGGTTCGGCCGGATCAGACAGAGCCTTCACCAGCCGGTACATCGACGCCGCCGACGGCAGCTTCACCCGCCCCGGCCCGTACCTCCTGTCCACAATCCGCTCTGCCCGATCGATCACCTGCTTCGCGGTGGTCGCCTTGCGGCCACGCAGGTCCCGCAGAGCCTCCAGCACCGCCGCCACCACCCGCTCGTCGGCGCGGCCGGTTGCCGATCGGGGGCGCACCGTCCGCTGGTCGACCAGCCCCATCAACCCCTGCTTGTGGTAGGCGATACGCCGCCGCTGCACCGTGTTCCGGCTGACCTTCGTCCAGCCCAGCGCGGCCAGCTCGGCGGCCTTGGCATGCTCGCGCTCGGCGAGCGTGAAGCGCTGCGGGTCGTAGGCGGGCCTCGGCTCGCCGCCGCTGCCCGCTCCGCCGGGCAGCCCGGTCTCGATCTCGCGGATGTGCCGCAGCCAGGCCAGCGCCCGCTCACGGGCGGCCAGCGGCAGCGCCTGCCACACCTCGGCCGCAGGAAGCTCATCGGCGCTCCGGCCGACGACGGCGAAGTCGTCGGCGGCCACCAGCAGAGCGGCCAGCACACACCCGGTGGCCCCGTCGTCGGCAGCCAGGTGCACCCGCCCATCGACCAGGCCGGTCACCTGCCAGGTGCGCCCCTGGAACTCGACCCGTGCGCCCACCTCAACACGCCGCCCGCCAGGGACGGCCGTCACCTGCCTGCTCAACGTGCCTGCTGCTCCCGCTCGCTGTCGCCTGCGGCCGGATCGGCCGGACCGGGAGAGACGAGGGTGTGCTCGCCCAGCGGCCGGGACAGGTCCGCGGACAGCCGCCCGCTCCACAGCGCGTGGTAGAGCACCGGCAGCGCGCTCAGGACCTCACCGGCCGCCGCGGCGGCCCCGGCCATCAACGGCTGCGGGACGGCGAACGCCTCCAGCACCGCCTGCTCAAGACCGCCCGCATCGCGGTAGCGGGGATGGCGGTAGCCGGCCAGCCACCGCACATTCGCCCCGAACACCCGCTCCGGCGGCACCAGGCGCCGGTAGGTGAACCCCACCGCCGCACACGCCGACTCAAGTACCGCGGCCGCCCGCGCGGCACGGTCCCCGGCCGCCTCCTCGCTCGCGGGACAGTCGGCCAGCAGAGCGCCCCCGTCGGCGTAGCGGGCGAACACCTGCGGCACCCACGTCAGGACCCGCCCGCTGTCGGGATCGCGCCAGATCAACCGCACCGGCCGCGCCGACAGGCCCACCACTTGCGGGTCACGGTCCAGCAGCATCAACTGCGTGCACATCGCCTGCGACCCGTGCATCACATGCCCGGCCGTGGTGGCCGACCACCACCAGCCCGGCCCCCACCTGCGCCCGGGCACCACAGGAAACGCCGCCACCGGCTGGAGCTGCTCGAACCGAACAGCCACGGCGGCCTCGACCCAGCGGCGTTGCACGAGTGAGCCGTCAGCCCCGGCGAACTCTGCCTCCACCACACCCGGTTCCGGCACCCGCAAGGCCCTGCCCGCGACGGCAGATAAGCCGTCCTGGCTGCTGTCGATGATCACGTACTCCACACAACGTCATACCGGACACACCCCGCAGGAGAACCGGCCGGTAACCGCAACTGCCGTGCCAAAAAGGTCGGTTGCCCTGTGCGGGGCCAGGATGCCGCCTTGGCGTGCCAGTGTCAGTGCAGATTCCTGCACTTTTCCGGCCGGCGCCCGCCGTGTCGCGGCGGCGGGCCGTGGCCCGGGCCCGCCCGGTCGCCGCTACCCCAGAGACGACAGCGCCCATCCCGAGTCGTCCTCGTCGCAACCGAACCGGATCAGGGCGCCGGACGGCATTGCCGCACCGCGTGCGAGCGTATCGACGAAGGAATCAGCGAGCGCGTCGACCCGCTCGCGCCCAGCACCCTGGTCGTCGTCGTAGATGCCGGAGTCAAGCCACAGAGGGTCGCGGTGTCCCGTGACCTTCAGCATGATCTTGAACGTCTCGTAGTCGTAGGGCGGATCGCTCACGGTGACGCCCATGACGGTGTCGCCGCGTACCAGGTCATTCCGAACGCGCACCCACACATCGCGTTTGGCCACTGCCCCCACTTCCCGCCTTGTCGCATCAGCAGCCCGAGCGTAGCCGCCCCGGGCCCTCTGGCTGAGCCGGACAGGGGAAGGCTCAGCCGCCTTCATACGGGCCCTTAGCAGCCCGGTGCCTGGTGGCGGCCAGGGTCAGGAGTGGCGGAAGCCGCGGTCGGGGTCGCGGGCCTGGCGGGGGCGGAAGGGCTCGAACCAGTCCGCGGCGGCCAGGTTAGCCAGCCCGAGAGCCTGGTTGATCTCGTTGCCCCTGTCCTCGATCCCATCCAGAGAGGCGTCGAACAGCATCAGCACGTCGTGATCCTCGAACAGCACGGTCGAGCACCAGTCCCAGTCGAAGTCGCGGCGGTCCTCACTCAGCCCCTCCACTGTTTCCGCGACCAGGCGCGGCCGGTTCCGCGTCAGCGACTTGGCCCGGTCGATGCCCAGGTGCAGGGCCATCTCCTCGCCGGTGCAGAGCGGGCGGACGGTGCCCGTCTCGGCGAGGTCGGCGGCCAGGTCGTCGAAACAGCGGGCCATCTGCCGACGCCACTTCTGGTCCTGGCCAAAGGTGACCGGCGGCAGCGAGCCCAGGACACGGCCCTGACCGCGCCTCAACGGCGCGTCACCCACGGCGGCGACGTCCTGCCAGATCTGCTCGGACAGCTCCTCGAGCGCCCCCCGCAGGACCGCAGCGGTTCGCGCGGTGAGCTCCTCGTCCTCCTCGCCGTCCTCGTCCCAGCCGTCACCCTCCTCGTCACCCTCGTCCCACGCCGTCGGCTGGCCGTGGCGGGCGAGAGAACGCAGATGCCTGCGCACGCGCTGCGCGGCCTCTTCGGGAGCGGCCAGCGCGTTGTCGATGATCTGCAGCTCGTCGGAGAACTCCCTGGCGCTCAGCAGCCTGCCGGCCTCCGCGAGCAGAGCCGAACCCGCATCTGTGCAGGCGTCCAGGCCGGGCAGGACCACGGCGAAATAGTTGTCCGTCAGCCGGTCGATCACAGCGGCCACCACCACGGCGACGACCACAGGGTCGGCGAAGGCCTCCTCCAGCTGCAGCCCGTCAACGACGAGGACGCTGGAGGCCGACTCCATGAACTCCTCGAACTCGTAGGTGAACCGGCCCTCCTCGTCCAGAAGCTGGGAGGCCACCAGAGCCGGGAAGGACGGCTCGTCGGCCATCCGCTCGCGCAGATTGTCGGACTTCCAGTACAGGCCGCGTACGGCCGTCAGGCTCCCCACCGGTGTGCCGGCCGCGGTGATGCGCACCTCCCAGGTCTGCATCCCCTGCGCGGCAGGGTCCAGCAGCTGGTGGGTGTGGTGGAAGTCGAGCGCCAGCCGGGCAAGGTCCGCCCCCGCTGCCGCCGGACCCGGATGAGTGCTCAACGTGCTCCCTCGGCGCCGGTTTTCGGGCCGCCGCCTACCGCGGCCCCGCCTGAGCCTAGTGGCCGCACACCGTCGGTTTTCCCGCAACGGGCACCCACACTCCTGCGGGAAACGCCGGCCAGCTCCGCCCTGCGGCCCGGCTGCGGCGTCCAGCGGCTAAGACACAACACACCGGCCGCTGCGCGCCTCAGTCCTCATCCTGGCCCGCGGTGATGATCTCCGCCAGCTCCTGGGCGGGCAGGCGTGACCACGCCGCCACGTCCTCCAGCGCCACCCCCGCGGAGATGGCCGCGGCGGCGGTGCCCACCAAGGCCTGGTCGATCAGGGCGGCACTGTGACTGAGGTGCTGAAGTGGCTAGGGCGGCGTCATTTGGCTCCACCCGGGGCGGCTCCAACTGGCCCCAGTTCGCGGATGATTCGTGAAGATTGGGCGTCGCGCGGTGGCCCCGGAGGGCGGCTTGTTTTGGGACCACGGAAGCAGCGAGAGAGGTGTGACGGCGGCGCGAGAGCGTCGGCATGATGGCCGCATGACGGATCGGACATCTCTGGAATCTGAGCTCGCTGCGTTCATGCGCGAGTACGAACGGGCCAACAACAGCCACGACATCTCACGCGTCGTGCCGTTCATCGCCGAGGACGCCGTGTACTGGTTCTCGGACGGTTCGCATCGGGGCATCGAGGAGATCCGATCCGCGATCGAGAAGACGTTCGCGAAGATCCTCGACGAGGTGTATGAGATCCGGGACCTGGAGTGGCCCGTGGTCACCGCGGACGTCGCGGTGTGCCGTTATCGGTTTGCCTGGAGCGGTGTCGTCGACGGTGAACCACGCTCTGGCCAAGGGCGCGGCACCAACGTCATCGTGCAGCGGGACGGCGGCTGGAGAATGCTGCATGAGCATCTGAGCTCCTGATCCTTGGCAGGCGCTCACCTCAGCCCGTTGGTCTTGTTCGCCTTGGTGCGGGCCAGCCGGTAGGACTTCGTTCCGGTCTCGATCAGGGTGGCGTTGAATGTGAGCCGGTCCACGATGGCCGCGCAAAGCCGCGGATCGGTGAACGTCTTTGACCAGCCGGTGAACGCCTCGTTGGAGGCGATCGCGATGCTGTTCTTCTCCTCCCGTTCCGTCAGAACCTGGAAGAGCATCTCCGCGCCCCGGCGGTCGAGTTCGAGGTAGCCGAGTTCATCGATTTCCAGAAGGTCGACGCGTCCGTAGCGGGCGATGGTCTTGCCGAGCTGCTTGTCGTCAGCGGCCTCGACGAGCTCGTTCACCAGGGAGGCGGCGGTGGTGTAGCGGACGCGGTAGCCGGCCATGGCGGCCGCGGTGCCCAGGCCGATGAGCAGGTGGGACTTGCCGGTGCCGGAGTCCCCGATCAGACACAGCGGGTAGCCCTTGGTGATCCAGTCGCAGGTGGCGAGGCTGTGGATGACGGCCGGATCGACGTTGGGGTTGGCGGTGTAGTCGAACTCGCGCAGGGACTTCTCGCGCGGGAAGTGGGCGGCCCGGATGCGTCGTTCGGCCCGGCGGCGGTCGCGATCCTCGCACTCGGCGAGCAGGAGTTCGGCGAGGAATCCGGCGTAGGAGAGCCCTTCGCGTTCAGCGCGGGCGATGGTGTCGGCGGCCTGGGCCCGCATGGTGGGCAGCCGCAGCATCCGGCAGGCGGTGTCGATCGCGGCGTCGGACGCCTGGGCGGTGAGCGCGTGCTGGGCGGCAGTCATGACGAATCCTTCCGTCGCAGGTTCAGCAGTTCGTCCCACTGCTCCAGGCGGGGCAGCGGGCGGGCATCCTCGGGCAGTGACCTGGCCAGACGGTGCGGGGAGAGATGGCTGACCTGCGGCAACTGCGGATCTGGCAGTTCCGCCTGGTCCGCCGCTGTCGGTGTGGCGGTGACGGTCGGGGCCCGGCCGGCTGCCTGGGCGGCCTTGCGGGCCTCCAGGGCAACCACGTCATCGCTGCAGGTGCCCAGCTCGACGGCGGCCCGCAGGCCCGCCAGCACGTCCGTGTGCTGCTGATGGCGGTGCAGGAGCAGGACCCTGACCAGTGCCTTCGTTCCGTCGATCTCACCGAGCTGCCGCTGGGCCATGGCCCAGAACGCCTCGTGCTCGGCGGTGAACGTGCCCTCGGCGCGGGCCTGGTGCAGTGCCTCAGAACGATCCAAAGCACCGGGCTTGCGCAGCAGCACCTCCAGATAGTGGTCCAGGACCAGGTGCTCCAGTCCGCGGCCGGCGAGCCGGGCATGGCGGGCGATCTCGCGGCGGCCCGCGAAGACGACCAGCAGGTCGCCGGTCAGGTGGACGGTGACCTTGCGGTCGATGAACCGGACCGGGACGGAGTACGAGCACATCTTCACCGTGATCCGGCTGTAGCGGTCGACCCGCGGCTGGAAGATCATCGCGGTCTCGAACGGCTCCGTCGGCAGCGGCAGCAGGTGTGGTGCCTCCCGCGCGAAGTCCTGGCCGATCGTGCGGATCCGCGAGCCGATCCGCCGCTGAAGCTCCCGCTCCTCGAACGCGGTGATCTGCCCGTTGAGGTCCTCCAGCGTTTCCACTCGCGGAACGGGCGTGAGGTAGTTGCGGCGGAAGTAGCCGACCTGTCCCTCCACTCCGCCCTTCTCGTGGGCGCCGCGCAGTCCCGGCTCGCAGTAGAAGGGGGTGAAGCCGTAGAACGTGTGCAGCGCGGTCCACTTCGGGTTCTCCTCCCGCAGCCGGCTGCGGAAGACGACCTTGCGGACGGCCGGGGTGAGGTTGTCGTAGCGGACCTGACCTGCCGGAACACCGCCCAGCACGGACAGCGCGTGCACGTGCCCTTCGAAGAACGCCTGCTGCCCGCAGGAACGGGAAATCCGATGCACCGCCCGGCCCGAGTAGGCCAGACGGAAGGCGAACAGGAAGCACTTCACCCGCTGCCCGGCCAGGTCGACCCAGACCTCCCCGAAGTCCACCTCGGCATCCGCCCCGGGTGCGTTGTGTCGGACCAGGAAGCCCTCGGCCGGCACCCCGTCCTCCGCGGCGATCGCCCGGCGGCGGGCGGTGACGAAGTCCCGCACTGTGGTGTAAGGGAGCGTGACGCCGAACTCCTCCTGAAGCCGCGCACCGATCCGCTTCGCGGTATGCCGCTGCTTGCGCGGCGCCTCCAGGTCCGCCCGCAGCCACTCATCGACCGTCTTCTTGTACGGCTCCATCCGCGGCGAGGTCCGCGCCGGCCGCTTGCGCGGCTTGGGCACCGGCGAGGCCAGCGCCTCCCGTACCAGACGCCGGTGGACGCCGTACTTCTTCGACAACGCCCGGATCGACAGCTGCTGTTGCCAGTTGTCGCGGCGGATCCGGTCGAACAGCTCTTGCTTGGACAAGGACATCCACAGCACCCACCCTCGGCGGACCACATCCACCGTTCCACCGCAAGGCCCAGGGTGGGGCCACTTCACCTCGCCACTACCCCCAAGTACCTCCGAACGCCCCTTTCAGTGGGGCCAGTTGGAGTCGCCCCGGGTGGAGCCAAATGACGCCGCCCTAGCCAGTGCTGAAGCAGCGTGCGGGCCACTTCGGCGGTGGTGCCGCTGTGCACGCTCCGCACCTCCACCAGCTGCTCCCGCGCCTGATCGATCAACTGCTCGAGCTGGAACCGGTGCTCGGCGCTCACCGCGGCACGCCACCGGCTGCCCGAGCCGCCCGACTGCTGCTCGGCCGCCATCACGCGCAGCTGGCCGGCCATCGTGGCGGGCTGCTGTTCCCGCTTCAGCCGCCACGGATCGTCCCTCCACCCGGGCGGCCCGCCTTCGCCGCGCCGCCGGCGGATGACCGCGCCCATCCAGGCGAGCAGCGGCCCGCCGTAGTCCACCGCCGACAGCGGGCCCAGCCAGTCATGTCCCACCCGCTCGCCCAGCCTGCGGCAGAACGCCCCGTCGGCGGCCAGCGGCCGCGGCCGCCGGCCACCGCTGTCCCTCCACACCAGCTCGGCCATGGCCGGGTCCAGCAGCGCGTCCGCCACGGCCACCACCTCCGGGAAGATGACCGGATCCCGGCCCACGATCCGCCACCGCTGAAAATCCGTCCCCGCGTTGCCGCCCGCCACCCGGTGCAGCCTGTGCGGCCAGATCTCCTCCTGCTCCCAGCGCAGGGCCTCTTCCCACCACCGGGCCACGACCGCGTGCGCCAGGGCGAACACCTCCCCGGCATCCGCTCCGGCCCGCACCGCACGGCGCGCCACACCGGTCCACCGCCGCTGCGCGGCCGCCACCTCCGGCACACCGCGCAGGACGAGGTGTTCCAGCGGCTGGTCGGCGTCCGCGTCCAGCAGCCACCGCCCGTGCCGGGCACACACCCGCTCCCAGCGCGGCACATACCGCACCGCCCGCACCGTCTGCCCGGTGCGCCGCGCGGTGCACGAGCGGCAGGCGAACGCCGCTTCGCCTGCCACCGAGCCCGCCGCCCGCCACCGGGCCTGCGCCAGGGCGGCCTCCCGGCCGGTGCTGATCTTGGGATCGTCCACGGTGAACGCGGGCAGCGCGTGCGCCAGCACCGCCGGCTGAACCCCGCACAGTTCGGCGAGCACAGCCCGCCCGGCTTCGTTGAGCACGATCTCCGCATCTGCCCGCACGCCGCCGCCGTCGTTGCGGGCGGGGGAGTTGCGGCACGTCCACAGCCGCAGCACGCCGGCAGCCGGCAGGCCGTAGCGGTCCGCGGCCCGGCTGATCAGCGACGAGGTCAGCTCCCCGGCCAGCGGCACGGTCCGTAACGCTCCTGCTGTCACAGCTCTCCTCGATGCCCTTTCTGCTTCCTGCTCCAGCGCCCTGACCGCCTACAGCTCGAACTGGAGGTCGACGATGTCCTTGAGTTCCACCTCAAGGCCGTGGGCACGGCGACCGTTGTCGCGGAAGTACACCTCACCCAACGCCTCGGCAGCGAGTTCGCGGAGGTCGTCCTCGTCGACTCCTGCTTCTTGGGCCTGAAGGAGGCGGGCGGCGTGCCGGGGCGGCAGGGCGAGGGTGAGGTGGCGCACGCGGGCCTGGTCGGTGCTGCCGACGGCGGCGGTGTAGCCGAACCGGGCCTGGACATCGATCATGATGCCGCTCGTGGTGGCCGCGGCCTTTTTCGCCCTGGCCCTGATCTGCGGCTGCCAGCGCACGCGGACCTCACGCTCCAGCCGGTCGGCGAGTTCCGGCCGGGGCTTTTTGATCTGGTTGTTCACATAGCGTTCGACGGTGCGCTGGCTGATGCCGAGCAGCTCGGCCACGCGCCGGGTACTGCGCTGGTGCTGCTTGACCAGGTACCGCATCTGCGCCCCGGCGGACTTGGGAACTGGCCGCGTGAACGCCCCCTGCACCGCCTTGTCGAGTTCTTCCCCGACCGTGACCATCGCCGTAACGCTCCCTATTCTCCGGTGTCCTTGGCGGTGACCTCGCCGGTCTTGATGTAGCGGGCGAGGTTGGCGACATGGCCGTCGGCGCCGAGCTGCTCGAGCACGTCCGCCCCCCACAGCATGCTCTGGGTGCCCTCGTGCTTGACCATCCCCGGCGAGACCCCCAGCCGGAACGAGCCCGGCACCGTCTTGCCATCGGCGCCGTAGGGCAGCACGTCCAACGGGCTGGGGCCGTCGGCCGCGTACACCGCGCAGTCGGACAGGACCGCGACCGGATACTGCCCGGTGGCCGCCGCCAGATGAAGCATCTTGCGGTGCATGTTGACCCTGGCCCGGGAGATGACGGTCGCGCGGATGTCCGGCCGCCAGGTCGGGCGGGCGAGGGCGGGCCAGGCCTGCCCCGGCTTCCAGCCGCCGCCGCGTGCCTTCTCCTGCAGCTTGCCGATGCCGCCCTTGACGGTCATCTTGACGGCGTCCACCACGATCCCCAGCTCCGGATCACGGCTCTTGTAGCCGTCCATCGCCTGAAGGAACTCGGCCGGGGACAGCTTCTCCGTGACGCCGAGGTCCGCCATGGTGGCGACGTAGGCGTCGCGCAGCCGCTTGTACCAGCCGTCCAGGAACCGGCCGCTCTCACGGCGCACCCACGCCTCCACGGGCGCGACGTCGTAGCCGAGCTCGACGGCGTACGCCACGGTGGGCGTGGCGTACCAGGCCGGACCGGTCGGGCGCTGGCCGCTCGGCGTGAACGGGCTGGGCAGCAGGCCACCGTCGAGGTCGCGCCACTGCTTGGCGACCTTCACCCGGGACAGGTCGACGTGGGAGAGGTCGACCAGCCAGGAACCGGGCATCGCCGCATCGAATGCGGGGCGGGTGACGTGCTCGGGCGGCGATGACAGCCCGACGACCGCCCCGTTGGCGGCCGCGCCGAAGGCGAGGTTCACATCCAGGCCGACCAGGTGCCGCTGCATGCACTCGGCATCGCTCAGGTCCCGCGCCCAGTCGTAGGCCTCCTCGAACAGCCTCTCGCCGGGCCCGCGCACGTGGAAGCGGGGCAGATGGGCCAGGACCGGGTGCCCGTCAATCGCCTCGCACGGCGCCGGGTCCACCGGCTGCGTGCCCAGTGACCCGGGCCGGTGCTCGCGGTGCCGCTTGCCGGTGGCGTCCGGCTCGCTCGCGCGGGTCGGCGGGTTGAGCGCGGTCATCAGCTGCAGCCCCGTCACGGCCGTTGAGCCGACCGGCGTCATCACCCGCACCGCATACACGCCCAGCACTCGGGCGAGCTCCGCGGGCTCCAGCTCTGCGGCATGGCCCCAGGCACGGCCGTCCAGGGCACGCCAGGAGGGGATGCACAGCTGTACGCACTGCCGGCGGCTGCCCTGGGCGGGGCGGTAGATCCGCGCCCACGGCCCCAGCCCGCGCTTGGTCAGCTGCCACTCCGCGCGCTCCAGCTGTTTGATGACCTTGTGACCTTCCGGCAGCCGCCCGGCGAGCCGCTCGGCCTCGGACAAGGCGGCGGGCAGGCCGTAGCGTTCGCACGCGGCCTCGGTGAGCACCAGCAGCGGGTCGGCGTCCTTGCCCGAGCCGTGCAGCTTCTCCGACCCCAGCCGCGCCTCGGTGAGCGTCCACTCCACCAGCGCGGGCAGCGACTTGGCGGGCACATCCAGGATCAGACCGCCGACGCCGTAGCCGGTCACATTCCGCTCTGTGTCGGCGTCGAGGACGAGCAGCGGACCGTGCACGTACAGCCCGCTGGGCGCGGGAGTGTTCGCCGGGGCGGGCTTCTTCGCAGCAGGGCGGCGCGGACCTGAGGCCCGTTCGGCACGCGGCGGCGGCCCGGCGGCCGGTGCGCCCGCCGCCGGGGCTGTGGCCGAAGGTGCGGCGGTGGGCTCCTCGGCCTCAGGCGCGACAGCCGCTTCCGGCGCCCCGCCTGCGGGCTGGGGCCGCGCCGCGGGCGCTACGGGAGTGACGGTCAGCGCCGCCGGGGTGTCCGTGTTCTCCTGCGGAGCGCCGGTGACGTCGGCGGCGGGGTAGAGCTTGGCGAGCTGCTTCAGCAGGCGGGCGTACGCCTCCCGCTCCGGGGGCCGCGGCTCGGACTTGCCCGACTCCCAGCCCCCCACGGTCGCCCGCCGCACGCCCAGGGCGGCGGCCACCTCGTCCAGGGTGAGCGCGTGCGCCTGGCGCAGCCGCCTGCGCTCGGCCGGCAGCGGCAGCGGGGAACGGGACGCGACCAGAGCGTCAACCGCGTCGAACAACTCGGACATCGAGACACCTCCGCCCCCCATCCTACCCTGAAACGGCCTTCTCGCGTACTAATAGCGTGCTGATCGCGTACTAACAGCGTACGGACGGCGTTCGGGGTGATAAAGTCCGTCACCGAACCTGGACTGGTGAGAGCGTGACGAAGCAGCGCGAAAGCATGCGACGTGTTCGAGGGGGAGCGGTGGCAGCACAGGGTGACGGCTGGTCCGGCATAGGAGGGAACTGGACGGACGCCGACGACATCCGCCGGCGCCTCGACCAAGGAGCCGATCCGGACGACTGCAACGGGAGCAGGCCCCTGCACCGGGCGGCGGTGTTCGGCTCTGCGGAGGCTGTTGCGGAGCTGGCCCGCCGGGTTGCGGATGTGGACGCGCTCGAAGACGGGGTGACGGCCCTGTGGGAAGCCGTCATGTCTGGGAGGCCGGCCAACGCACGGGCGCTCGCCGCTGCCGGGGCGGATCCCTGGCGGCCGTCGCTCGGCGGCTGGTCACCGGGGCGGCTGAGCCTGGCCGGACCGACACCCGGGCTGTTCCCGGTGCCGGAAGGGGTGTCCCTGACCGATACCGAGCGTGCGGCAGCGCAGGAGGCCCCCCGCCTCACCGCGGCGCTGGGTGAGTTCGACTACGACGGCACGGGCCTGGCCTGCGTGGCGGGCATCGACGCGGCCGAGGCGGTACGCCGTCTTGAGGCGACGCCGGTGGTGGACGACGGCCTCCTCGGCGTGCTGAACGAGCTGCTGGAGGACCCCTACGCGCACGACATGGACGAGAGCCTGAACATCGTCGGCGTGACGTCCGTGCCGGGCGGCTGCGTGGTCACCCAGCCCTGGGGGTACGCGCCGCAGATGCCGGGCGTGCTGACCCGGCTGTCCGCCGGCACCCTCTGCTACGGCCTCTACGCCAATCCCAAGAGCGGCAACCAGGGCAGCATCGCCCGCAACGGAATCATCGAGGCCTCGGACCTGCACCCCGGCGGAGACCCGGACGAGGACGACACCTCCGCGGAGGTGCTGGCCGCCTACCTCTACCAGCACAGCGCTGTCGCCTACGCCTGTGCCTTCGCAGGACTGCGCCCCGTCGACCGGCGTGCGGTGACCGGGCCGCCCGATGTGTGGGCCGAGCTGCCCCGCCGCGACTACTGGAGTCACTGACTCGGCAAGGAGCTGTCATGACGGTGGTGGAACTGCCGCGCCCCGGCCGCCCCGAGCGCGCGCGACTTTTCCCCGACCAGGTGGAGGCTGTTGCGCGGCTGGTGCGGCATCTGCGGCGGGCGGGGACGCGGGGTCTGTTCGTGTCGGCGACGGGGACCGGCAAGACGCTGGTGTCGATCCGGGTGGCGGACGGACTCGGCGCGCGGCTGGTGTTGTTCGTGGTCCCCACCCTGGACCTGGCCGCGCAGACCGCGCTGGCCTGGCGGCGGGACGGCCACCACGAGCACATGGTGATCGTCTCCTCCCTGGACGCCGCTGGCCGCGACGACTTGGTCGCCGCCCGCGTCATGTCGAGTACCGACCCGCATGCGCTGGGCGGGCTGATGTCGGTGGTGGGGGAGGGCGAGGACCAGATCCGTGCGTTGACGGTGATCTGCACCTACGACTCCCTGGACAAGATCGAACAGACCCAGCGCACGGGGTACGCGGTGCCGCCGTTCGACCTCGCGGTCATGGACGAGGCACACCGGATCGCGGGACGGGCCGACAAGAAGTGGGCCATCGCCAACGACGCGCAGCGCATCCGCGCCGACCGCCGCCTCTACATGACCGCGACCCCCCGCACCTTCCTCGCCCCGGAGCTGGCGGAGTCCGCCGACACCACCCGCCCGCGCCGCCGCCGTACCGCCGAGCCGGACGGGGACGTGGACGCGTTCGCCAACTCCATGGACAACGAGCAGGTGTACGGAAGGAAGGTCTTCGAATACCCCCTCGCGCAGGCGGTGGAGGACGGCCGGGCAGCGGACTACCGCATCGTGGTGCCCACCCTGACCGACGCCGACCTGCGCCGCCGCCTGAACATGCCCGCTCCGGGCATGACCGCGAACACCGCCGTCGGCACCGGTTCCGGCGACCAGGGGGATGACGGTGCGCTGCGCACCACTGCCCTGCACCTGTCCGTCCTGCGCGCCATGACCGAACACCGGCTGAGCAAGGTCCTGGTCTACTTCAACCTCGTCTCCGACGCCCGCCGCTTCGCCCGAGAACTCCCGCACACGCTGCGCCTGCTGGCCCGCACCGACCCCGGCCTCGTCCCGGACGTCACCCCGAAGCTGTTCTTCGCGCACGGCGAGCACACCCCTGCCCAGCGCGCCGACACCTTCACCGCGTTCGCTGCTGCCGACTGTGCGATCCTCGCCAACTCCCGTCTGATCGCTGAAGGCGTCGACATCCCCAGCGTGGACGCGATCGTCTTCGCCGACCCCACCCGCAGCGTCATCCGCTGCGTCCAGGCCCTGGGCCGCGCCCTGCGCCTGGACGTCTCCGGCAAGACTGCCAGCCTGATCGTGCCCGTCTACGTTCCGCCCGGCGCCGACGGCGAGAACATCCTCGGCACTCCTTACGAGCCGGTGTGGGCGATCGCCTGCGCTCTGGCCGGCCACGACCACCGCATCCTCGAGCGCCTCCCGGACAAGGCCAACCGCCTCCCAGGCGAGACCAGCGATGTCATCGCCCGCCGCTGGCACTTCGACTTCACCGTCCACCCCGAACGCATCGCCCAGGCGATGGATTTGGTCTCCTTCGACCCCCGCGACGCGGCCGTCTCCCGCTCCCGCCGCTTGGGCCTGGCCGCCGCCCAGTCCTACCGCGACCAGTACGGCCACCTCGACGTCCCCACCGACCACACCGACCCCACCGGCTACCGGCTGGGCACCTTCATCACCACCATGCGCGACGCCCGCACCGCCGGCCGCCTCGAAGCCGACTGGATCGCCGAACTCGACGCCCTCGGCATGATCTGGGACAAGCACGACGCCGCCTGGCGCGCCCGCCTCGCCGCCGCCGCCGACTACCACCGCGCGCACGGCCACCTCGCCGCCCCTGCCACCACCCCCGTCGGCTCCTGGCTCGCCGAGCAACGCCACCTCGCCACCAAGAACACCCTCGATGCCGCCCGCGCCGACGCCCTCACCGCCCTCGCCCCCGACTGGCGCCTGCCCCACGGCGCGGACTGGCACCGCAAATACCACCTGCTCCGCGCCCACCTCGCCTCCGGCGCCGACCCGGCCGCCCTCACCCGCGACACCCTCCTGGCAGGGGTGAAGATCGGCTCCTGGCTCCACCGCCAACTGACCACCTGGGCCGCCCTCCACCCCGGCCAGCAGCACCTGCTCACCACCCTCGGCCTCACCCCCGACACCAACCCCCTCACCCCGGCCCGCCGCACCCGCCGCACCTTCGAACAGACCGTCCAGCTCCTTGAACTCTTCCTCCACCGCGAAAGCCGCGCCCCCACAGCCCGCGAGACCATCCGCGTCGACGGCGACACCGTCAAGATCGGAGCCTGGCTCGCCAAAGCCCGCACCAAGCACCGCACCGGCCAGCTCCCTGACGCTCACGCACACCTGATCGCCACGCTCTTCGACGGTGACTGGACTACCGAAGCCGCTCTCCCCGCCGTCCTGAGCTGACCACCCGCCTCCAACGCGGAGGGACCCGGGTCCGTATGCTGCGCCGGTCCGGCGTATCGCCCGCTGAAGGGAAACCGCCCCACCGTGTTCCAGCAGACCCCCGTCTACGACCGCCTCGTCGCCGAACGCGGCGACGTCCCCGTCCAGGTCCGCGGGGAAGCCGACCGGATACACCGCGACCTGGCCCAGGTCCTGCGCCAGACGTCCGCCCCCCAGCCGAGCACCCCGCCAAGCGTCTTCGAGCCGAAGCAGACTCCCAGAACCCTGTAGGCATGCGGCCGTGTATCGGCCGCGACCGTCAGCCGTCGGGCTCGCCCGCCGCCGGGGGCGTCCGCGGCGGCGCGCAAGCTGCTCCACGCCCCAAGCGACAAGCCCTGACGGCCTTGATCTATCGCGGGCAGGAGCGCCGATGCGGCTGGCCAGCAGCTCGCTGGCGCTCCTGCCTCGTTGTCCTTGCCGCGTGAGAGGCTGCCCGGCGGCACCAGGACATGGTTGGGGAGCTGGCGGGATGGGTTTCGAGGGCGAAGTCTGGCGACTGATGCGGCAGGAGGATCTGCTCGGCGAGATCGTGATCGACCAGGCCGACTTCCCATGGCTGAACGGTCGCTTCGTTCCAACGCCGACGTTCGGAGAGGTGAAGCCGTGGTTCGACGAGTCGCTGGCTCTGATGGAGGCGGAGGAGTACGAGCGGTTCGATGACTCCTACGACCGGATCGCGGACACCTTGTCTCTGGTGGCCCCGTCGGGTCCGGTCGCAGAGTTTCTTCTGCACATCAGTGACGGTCGTGCTTGGTTCAGGTGGAGTGACGAACCATTCGATGAGGTCTGAGCCCGCCAGGCCTTGGGGAATTGCGTGACCACAGCCCCTGGGGAATTACGCCGTCGTCGACAGCTCGTCCCGCGGACGCTCCATAGCGGGCAGTGGGGACGCCTCCTGTACGCAGCCGGTACGCGGTATGCACGCTCGGGGATTTCCGAGCCCCGCACCCCCGCTGCCGACTGGTGCTCACCACGCCTGAACCCTGATGCGTTTCACGTCAG
>NZ_JAQYWT010000297.1:0-55904 GCF_036322545.1 Streptomyces sp. SP18BB07 | reverse complement strand
CGGGTGTACCACAACCTCCGTGCGGCGGACGGTTCGTGGAGTGGTGCGCGGCAGGCGGACGGGAACGGGAGCATCGCGAAGGTGGCTGCCGCGACGACGCCGAACGGTGATCTGCATGTGGCGACGTTGCTGAGTGGCCGGATGTTCCACAACATCCGTCATGCGGACGGTTCGTGGACGGGTGCGGTGCAGGTGGACGGCAACGGTGCGATCGGTGATGTCGCCGTGGCCGGTGGCCCGCGTGGTGAGCTGCACCTGGTGACGCTGTTGAACGGGCGGGTGTACCACAACCTCCGTGCGGCGGACGGTTCTTGGGGCGGGGCCCGAATGTCCGACGGTCACGGCGGCATCATCGGCGTCGCCGCCTCCACCACGCCCGACGGCGGCCTGCACCAGGCCACCCTCACCCCCTGACCCTCGACCCGACACCGGCTTCTCGACCACCCCATGGCGGCGGGCCCTCCCGGAGGGCCCGCCGCCCGTGTCACCTGCTGCAGCGGAACTGAAGCGATCGTGAAGCGTCGCACGCCACCGTGTACCGAGTACGTCAAGACGCGTGAGGAGAGGACGGCCGTGAGCACCCTGGTGCTGATCGACGACGAGCGGATCGCGACCATGCCGGTCAAGGACTGCGGTGAGCCCCTGGTGGACCTGCGCCCGGTGCCCTGGCTGGAGGTGGACGGCCGGCAGGCCGACGCCGGCGGTCACTACGCCCGCGTGCGCACCGGGGTGCGCGAGCGGCTGCGGACCGCGACCCGCGCCCTGCCCGCCGGATACCGGCTGGTGGTCGTGGAGGGATACCGCTCGCCGGAGCTCCAGCGACGGTACTTCGACGAGCACACCGCCCTCCTCGGGGCCCGCCGTCCGACCTGGTCGGCACGGCAGGTCCACGACGCGGCCGTCCGCTACGTGTCCCCGCCCGAGGTCGCCCCCCACACCACCGGCGGCGCCGTCGACGTCACCCTGCGCGGCCCCGACGGCGACCTGTGCTGGATGGGCACCGAGGTGTACGCCTCCCCGGAGGAGAGCGACGGCGCCTGCTACACCGACGCGGGGAACGTGCACGACGAGGGACGCGCGCACCGGCGGGTCCTGGTGGACGCCCTGACCACCGCGGGGTTCGTCAACTACCCCACCGAGTGGTGGCACTGGTCGTACGGCGACCGGTACTGGGCGGTCGTCACGGGCGCCGCGTACGCCGTCAACGGGCCTCTGCCGCACGCGACTTGACGGACGCATCCGACGTACCGGCCACGAACGTCCCGACCGACGTTCCGACACTCCCCGAACGCCTTGCCAACCACCGGGCACTTCCGGAAACTGGTTTCCCACCTCTGCTCGGCATGGTGCGCTCACGGGGGACGCAGTGGAGTTCCGATTACTCGGCACGCCGGAAGTGTGGCTCGACGGCCGACAGCTCCGCCTCACGGCGGGCAAACCGATGTCCCTGCTTGTCGCCGGGCTGCTGCGGGCGGGCCGGGTCGTGTCGGCGGCGAACCTGGTGGACGCCGTCTGGGGCGAGGATCCGCCGACGACCGCCTCCGGACTCCTCCAGACGTACGTCTCCAACCTCCGCCGCGCCCTGCACGTGGACGGCCGGCAGCTCATCGTCACCCGTGCCCCCGGCTATCTCGTCGACGTCGCGCCCGGGGACATCGACCTCGGCCGGTTCGAGGCGCTCGCCGCCGAGGGACGCGCGGCGGCGACGGCGGGTGAGCACGCCCGGGCGGCCGAGACCCTGGGGGCCGCGCTGGCCATCTGGCGAGGGCCCGCGCTGGACGGCCTGGACACCCCCGTGCTCCGGCGGTCCGCCGACAGCCTCGAAGAACACCGGCTCACCGTTCTGGAGGAGCGGATCAGCGCCGAGCTGCGGCTCAACCGGATCGGGCGGCTCGCCGCCGAACTGGCCGAGCTCGTCGCCGCCCACCCGCTGCGCGAGACACTGCGCGCCCACCAGATGCTCGTCCTGTACCGGCTGGGCCGCCAGGCGGACGCGCTGGAGGCGTTCCGCCAGGCCCGCCAGGTGCTCCGCTCCGACCTCGGTGTCGACCCCGGCCCGGAGCTCCGCCGTATGCACCAGGCCATTCTGAACGCCGATCCGGTCCTCGACCCCCCACCGAGCCCGATCCTGACCGCATCCTCCTGGACCGGACCGACGACCCCCGAGGACCCGGCGCCGCGCGGGGACCGGGGCGCGACGACGAACGCGGCCATGGCCGGAGCCAGGGAGCAGGAGGGAACCGGAGGCGGACACGGCACCCCGGGCAGCCTCGACGGGGCGGACCGGGCGGACCGGGCGGACCGGGCGGACCGTGCGGACCGTGCGGACCGTGCGGACCAGGGTGCGCTCGGTGGCTGGGCCGAGGGACGGCCCGGCACCGGGCGGAACGGAGCGGGTGCGGGCGGAGGCGGTGTCGGCACCGGCGGTCGCCCTGGGGACGCGAGCGGTGTCGGCGGTCGTCCACGGGACCTGAGCGGCGTCGGCGTCGATGGCCGTTCCGGGGACGTCGGCGGTCTCGGTGCCGGTGGTCGTTCCGAGGACGTGGGCGCGGGCGGGGGCCGGGCCGATGGCGGTTCGCGGGCCGTACCGTCGGACGGCGCGCCCCGCCAACTGCCCCCGAGGATCGGCGAGCTCATCGGACGTGACGAGGAGACGGCGGAGCTCCGCCTCGCCCTGGAGACCGCCCGCAGGGCGGACCGCGCCGTGGCCTGCCTCGTCACCGGCAAGGCGGGCAGCGGCAAGACGGCCCTGGCCAACGTCGTCGCCCACGCCGTCCGCGACGACTTCCCCGACGGCCAGCTCTACGCCGCCTTCCGCGGCAAGGGCGCCGGAGCCGACACGGCGGAGACCCACGACATCCTCGGCGCGTTCCTGCGGGCCCTCGGCGAGCCCGCCTCCCGGCTCCCGGACACCCTGGAGGAGCGCAGCAACCTGCTGCGCAGCCGGCTCACCGGCCGCCGCGTCCTGATGGTCCTGGACAACGCTGCCACGGAGGCCCAGGTACGGCCCCTGCTGCCGGCCCACGGCGGCGGCGCGGCCCTGGTGACCAGCCGTACCGCCCTGGTGGGCCTGGAGTCCCAGTGCAATCTGGGGCTCGACGTCCTCGAACCCGACGACGCGACCCGGCTGCTGGCCCGGCTCGTCGGCGGCGATCGGGTGGCCGACGAGCCCGCTGCCACCGCCGAGATCGTCGACCTGTGCGGCGGACTGCCCCTGGCCCTGCGCACGGTGGGTGCCCGCCTCGCCGCCCGCCAGCGCTGGCCGCTCAGCGTGCTCGCCGTACGGCTGCGCGACGAGCACCGCCGCCTCGACGAACTCGTCGCCGGCGACCTGGAGGTCCGGGCGAGCCTCCAGCTGAGCTACTCCCGGCTGCCCGACCCCATCCGCCTCGTCTTCCGTCGCCTCGGCGTGGTCGGCCCCGCACAGTTCTCGCCCTGGCTGCTCGCCTCGCTCCTCGACGTCACGGACGCGAAGGCCGACTACTACGCCGAGCAACTCGCCGACGCCCAACTCGTGGACCCCGTCGGCATCAGCCCCGACGGCCAGGTCCGCTACGGCATGCACAACCTCATCCAGCTCTTCGCCCGGGAACGCGCCCGGGCGGAGGAACCACCGGACGACCAGCGGCACACCGTGGAGCGGCTCGGCCGCCACCTGCTGACCGCCATCGCCGCCCTGCGCCCGGCCACCCGGGGCGCCACCGACCCGAACGGTGCCACGCCCGGCCGCACCGCGCCCGCTCCCGTCCTCTCGTCGCCCACCGTCGACGCCCACGCCTGGCTGGACCAGGAGCAGTGGCTCCTCGTGCAGACCGTCGAACGCGCCGCCGACCTGGGCCTGCACGCCCTCGCACGCGAGCTGACCACGGCCCTGTTCGACTGGTTCCGGCTCCGCAACACCTTCGACGCGTGGTGGCGCACCCATGAGTGCGCGCTCCGCGCCGCCCGGGCGGCCGGCGACCGCCCCGGTGAAGCGACCCTGCTGCGCGGTCTCGGCCAACTCCGTTACAACCAGGACCGGTTGGACGACGCGGCCGAGTTCTACCACGCCGCGCTGGAGGTCTTCCGCGACCTGGACGAGCCCCGCGGTCAGGCCGACTGTCTGATCGGCGAGGCATCCGCCCGCCGAGAACAGGGCCGTTTCCCCGAGGCGTTGAAGCTCCTCGAAGAGGCCGACACGATCTGTACCCGCCTCGACGACACCGCCGGGCTCGCCGAATGCGCCTACGGCATCGGCTACATCCACCGCGAGGTCGGCGCGCTCACCGAGGCCGAGGACGCCCTGCGAACCGCCCTGGCCGCCTACCGTGGGGCCGGTGACCGGCGTGGCGAGGGCAAGACGCTGCGCTCGCTCGCCATGGTGCACCGGGCCGGCGGCGCGCTCGCCGAGGCGGAAGGGCTGGCCCACGAGTCGGTCGCCGTCTTCCGCGCCGACGGCGACCGTCTGTTCCTCGCCTACGGCCTGCAGTGCCTGGGCAAGATCCGGATCCGTCAGCACCGGTACGACGAGGCCGCCGACCTGCTCCAGGAGGCCCTCGGTGTGTGCACCGCCTTCGGTGACCGCTTCGGTGCCGCCCTGGTGACCCGCACGATCGGCGAACTGCACCTGGCGGCCGACCGGTTGGACGAGGCGCTGGCCCACCTCACCGCCGCCCGCGACCAGTGGTCCGCGCTGCGGCTGGACCTGTTCCGTGCCCGCACCGACCGCGACCTCGCGGACCTGTACCGCCGTCGGGGCGACACCACGGCCGCCGAGACCGCCCGCACCGAGGCCCTGGAGACCTTCCTCCGCTTCGGCACCCGCGAGTACACGGAACTGACCGACCCGCGGCGGCAGGCGGGCGGCCCCGTCGGCGTGGCCCGAGGGGAGACCCTTCAACTGGTCCGCCACGTCGTCGAAGAAGGCGGCCGGTGAGCGGTGTTCGTCCTCGCTCAGGCAGGGCGGGGACAGTTCGTCAGGAAGTCGATGAGTGCCGTGTTCACCTCGTCCGGGCGTTCCTGCTGTGTCCAGTGTCCGCAGCCGGGCAACCGGACGGGCGCGCTGTGCAGGTTGGGCATCAGGTCCGGCAGGGCCGCGATGAGTTCGGGCGTGCCGGGGAACGCGGGGACCAGATCACGGTCGCCGTAGACGTACAGCGCGGGCGGGGTCACGACGGCGTGGTGCCAGGGCGCCGTCAGCTCCCAGTTGCGGTCGAGGTTGCGGTACCAGTTGAGGGCTCCGGTGAAGCCCGGGGAGAAACCCTCGGTGAGGACGTCGAGGTCGTCCTCGCCGAACCACTCCGGCAGCACCTCGGGGTCCGGCAGGGTCGCGAGCCAGCCCCGCTCGGGGTCGACCAGGGGCTGCCTGTCCTCGGCCGTGACGGGAGCCTCACCGGAGGCCCAGTAGAAGATCTTCCGCAGGGTGGTGCGGGTGTCCTCGGCGAACTCGGCGTCGGCGACACCCGGGCGGTTGAAGTAGTTCCAGTAGAAGCGGCCGCCGAACCTCTCCTCCGCGGTCACCAGCGGAGGCTGCTTCCCCCGGAAGGGCGGCGGCACGCTCAGGCCGGCCACCCCGAGCACCATGTCCGGCCGCAGCAGGGCGGTGTGCCAGGCGACCGGCGCGCCCCAGTCGTGCCCCACGACGTACGCGCTCTCCTCGCCGAGGGCCCGGATCAGCGCGACGACGTCGCCGACCAGATGGAGGATGGTATAGGCGTCGACGGCGTCGGGCCGGTCGCTGCGTCCGTATCCGCGCTGGTCGGGGGCGACGACGCGGAAGCCCGCCGCGGCGAGCGGCTCGAACTGGTGGCGCCAGGAGTGCCAGGACTCGGGAAAGCCGTGCAGGAGCACCACGAGGGGACCGGTGCCGTGCTCGGCGATGTGCAGTCGTACTCCGTTCGCTTCGATCATCCGATGCGCAACCATGCGAACGAGCGTACGCGCAGCGGGATTCGGGGCCCGACGGGGCCTGTGCGGGGGGTGCGCCGTGGGTCAGGTGGGGGACGGGACGGCGAAGAGCATGCAGCTGCTGGTGGCGTGGGCCAGCAGCCGGTCCTCGGAGTCACGGAGCTCCGCCTGGGCCAGGGCGGTACGGCGGCCGCTGTTGAGGACGGTGCCGATCGCGCGGACCTTGCCGGTGTCGACGGTGATCGGGCGCAGGAACTTCAGGTTCAGGTCGATCGAGGTGTATCCCATGCCCTGCGGCAGCGTGGACTGCACCGCGCAGCCGGCCGCCGAGTCGAGGAGCGTGGCGTACACACCGCCGTGCACGCTGCCGATCGGGTTGTAGTGCTCCTCGCCCGGCACCAGGACGAAGACGGCCCGGCCGTGCTCGACCTCCTCCAGGGTGAATCCCAGGGCGGCGGCCACCGGCGGCCCGGGCAGCCGCCCGGCCTGCATCTCCCGGAAGAACCCCAGACCGCTGTGCTCACCGACGGCTCGGGCGGAACGGGTGGGGTCCTCCCACTCGTACGTACGTGACCTGCGCATGCGCACTCCCGGGATAGCTGGCTTCTCTCGGTGAAGCTAGCCGCGCGCCCATCTGGCTGTCAATGACGAAGCCAGCCTAGGATGGGCCCATGAGGTGGCTGGAGACGAGCGCGGAGAACTGCACGGTCCACCGGACACTGGACCTGGTCGGCGAGAAATGGTCGCTGCTGCTGGTGCGGGACGCCATGAACGGCGTCCGGCGTTTCGACGACTTCCGGCGGCACGTCGGGCTGTCCGAGGCCGTGCTGGCGGACCGGCTGCGCAAGCTGGTCGCGGCCGGGATCCTGGAGACCGTCGCCTACCGTGAGCCCGGCAGCCGCACCCGGCACGAATACCGGCTCACCCGCAAGGGCTGGGACCTCTGGCCCGCGATGATCGCCCTCAAACAGTGGGGCGACCAGTACACCGCCGACCCCGAGGGGCCGCCCCTGGAGGTGCACCACGCCGACTGCGGCGACGCCCTGCGGGCGGTGGTCGTCTGCGAGGAGGGGCACGGGCCGTTGACGCCTCGGGAGGCCCGCACCCGCCCGGGACCCTCGGCGCGGTCCCTCGCCCCACGGTCCGTACCGGAGTGACGAGGCCCGGCTCCGGGAAGGTCCCGGCCCGGAGTGACGGGCCCCGCCCCGCTACGGGCCGGGCTTGACGTAGATGCAGATGGCCAGCGGCGAGTCCGGGCCGTACGCGGCCGCGTCGGCGGGCCAGTCTCCCAGGCGGTGCTCGGGTTCCAGGCCGGCGTCACGGGCGTAGGCGTCGAACTCCTCCGGGGCGGTCAGCCGGGAGACCTCGGTGCCGACCCGGGTGGTGCCGTCGGACTCGTACCAGACGTGGGAGAGGTGCCAGAGCGACCCCTCGGGGAGGAGCAGCGAATGGCTCTGCAGACCGGTGCCGGGCTCGGGGTAGGGCGTGAAGTACGTGGCACGGGCGCGGCCCTCGTGCAGTGCAAGGACGGCCGGCTTGTTGTGGGTCTCCACGACCAGTCGGCCGCCAGGGGTGAGCAGGTCGGCCGCGCGCCGCACGGCCTGCCGCTGTTCCTCGGGGGTCAGCAGCATGGAGAGCGTGGCGCAGATCGCGTACACCAGCCCCACGGTGCCGTCGGCGGTGTAGGTGCGGATGTCGGCGTGCACGGGCTGAACGGCAGTGTCCTCGGCGAGGTCCCGGCGCAACAGGTCGAGCATCTCCGGTGAGGAGTCGACGCCGGTGATCGGGCCCACCCGGCGGGACAGCGGGAGGGCGACGCGTCCGTTGCCGACACCGAACTCGACCGTCCCCGAGGCGGGGTCGGGGTGGAGCGAGGCGAGCAGGTCCACCTCGGCGACGACCGACGCGTCGTCGGGAAAGAGGCGGTGGTACCAGCCGTCGAACTGCCGGCCGTAACCGATGTCGTCGACGATGCCGGACGTGGTGGATGTGCTCATGGGTGGTTCCTCCGCTTCTTGGGTGTCGTGGTCCTCGGATGGGCGTTCCGTCTGGCCTGAGAACAGGCACCGAGCAGCACCACAAGGGCGACGCCGAGGACGGCGGGGGTGCTGACGGCCCGGGTGGCGATCAGGAAGCCGACGATGCCGAGGGCTACCACGGACGGGATGAGCAGAAAGTCGTTCATGAACTTCTCCTGTCGGGATGTCTGCTCCTGTCGGGGTGTCAGAACGCCACGTCGCTGAGCGCCTGGAGCCGGGCGAGCCGGCGGTAGAGGTCGCTGTGGCGGTGGAGTTCGTCGTGGGTGCCGACGGCGTGCACCCGGCCCCCGTCCAGTACGACGATCTGCTGGGCCTCGGTGACGGTGGACAGCCGGTGGGCGATGGCGATGACCGCGCAGAAGTCGGAGATCATGGCGATGCTGTCGCGCAGCGCGTTCTCCGACTCGCTGTCGAGGTTGGCGGTGGCCTCGTCCAGCAGCAGGATCCGGGGCGCCTGCAGCAACGTACGGGCGATGGCCAGGCGTTGGCGCTGACCGCCCGACAACCCCGCGCCCCGGTCGCCGAGTTCGGTGTCGAGGCCGTGCGGCAGCGCGGCGATCACCTCGGTCAGGTTGGCCATGCGCAGCGCCTCGGCGATGTCCTTCTCGCCGGCGTCCGGGGCGCTGTAGGTGAGGTTCTCCCGGACGGTGCCGCGCAGCAGGGTGTGGTCCTGGTCGACGTAGCCGACGACGGACCGGAGCTGGTTCAGCGGCAGGTCGGTGATGTCGGTGCCGTCGATGCGGATCGCCCCGGACACCGGGTCGAAGAGCCGCTCGATGAGCTGGAAGACGGTGGACTTGCCGGCGCCGGACGGACCGACGACCGCGGTGAGGCCGGTCGCGGGGACCCGGAAGGAGACGCCGTCGAGGACCACCTTGTCGCTGCCGGGGTAGGCGAAGCTCACCTGGTCGAAGGCGAGACCGCCGTCGTACGAGACCCTGGGGGCACGGGTGGCGCGCTTCCGCTCGGCCGGGCGCTCCGTCGGCCGGTCGCCCTCCACCTCGATCTTCCCGAGCTCGGCCAGGCGGTCGATGGAGGCCCGCCCGACCTGGAACTGCGCGATGGACGTGAACAGCGTCAGCAGCGGGGCCACCAGATAGAACAGATAGAGGATGAACGCCGTCAGGTCGGCGGCGCTCATCTCGCCCGTCGCGCTACGGGCCGCGCCCAGGGCGATGACGACGGTCAGGGCGAGCTGGGTGCCGATGCTCATCGTGGGATCGAGAAGCGAGGAGAGCACCGTCACCTTGATGCCGGACTTGCGGGCCTGTTTGGCGATGTCCGCGATGCCCTCCGCCTCCCGGGCCTCGGCGCGGGACGCCTTCACGGTCGGCATCGCGCCGAGCACCCGCATCAGCGCGGAGCCGAAGTTGCCGGTGTCGGTCTGGTTGGTGATCGACACCTTCCGCACCCCGCGGGCCAGCCACAGCGAGATGACGCTGGTGATGCCGAGACAGCCCAGCGTGGCGAGGAGCAGTACCTCGTCGACCCACGCCATCAGCGAGATACCGCCGACGACCAGGAAGCCGTTCTGGATGATGCTGTCGATCGCGTGCGTCATCGTGGTGCGGGCGAGAAGCGTGTCGCTGACCATCCGGGCGAACACGTCGCCCTGCTTCCAGCCGCTGTACGCGCGGAACCGGGAGCGCAGCAGCCGGGCGGCGAGGTTGCTGCGGATGTCGTAGACGATGTTCTCCCCGGCCAGCCCGATCACGTACGAGTGGAGGGCACCGAGGACGGCGTCGGCGAGGAACAGGGCCGCCGCGATCAGGATGGGCTCGGTCACCGGCTGCCCCTGCTCGACGGAGGCGACCAGGGCGCCGATGACCGCCGGCTGGGCCAGCGAGGCCGCGGCGCCCAACAGACCCAGCAGGATGCCGAGTCCGATGAGGCCGCGGTGCCGGCCGAGCGCCCGCCACGGCTTGGCGCCCTTGCCCCACAGCAGATGCAGATGCAGCTGGGGAACCGCCCGGTGCCCGGCCCGCGGCCTGGACGGGGACCGCGTGCCGGCGGGGCTCACTCGGCGTCACTCCCGTCCTGCTTGCGCTCCCGCACGCCCTGGACGTAGAGGAGCGCCGCCCGGAGGAAACCGAGTCCGACCAGCACGAGGCCACCGAGGAAGAAGGGGTTGTCGAGGCTCATGGTCAGGCCCTCACTTCGGTCTTGGCGGAGGCGGCCGGGGCGGACGGGGCGAGCGGGGTGCTCGGGGCGTGCGGGTCCAGCGGTACGAACGGCGAGACGAACATCAGCCGGGGACCCTGGCGCATGTCGTAACCCGTGCCGGAGGCCAGCGCGAACTGGAAGCCCCTGATGTCGTCGGCCGGGGTGTCCTCGGCCGCGATACGGGTGCGGACGTGCTCGGTGATCAGACGGCAGCCGGGGGTGTTGGCGGCGGCCGCGAAGCCCTGTTCGAGGCGGGGCAGGATCTCCTGGCACGCGTCGAAGACGGCCTTGTCGGCGCGGCGCGTCGGGAACCACACCAGGTGCAGGGGCTTGCGGTCGACGATGCCGCTGGCGTCGCGCCAGGTGGAGGCCGACCCGTCACCGCTCACCGTGCGGTACAGGAAGTGGTAGTCGAACATGGCCGGATGCGGGGCGAAGAACCGCCAGTTCGGCAGGAGCGAGAAGTGGTCCCGGGAGCGGACCCGGCTGAAGTCGTGGTGGGGATGCTGGCCGGCGAGGGTGAGCAGGAGCATCGCGGCTCCGGCGATCCGCCAGGGGGCGCCCTCTCCGGTGAGGACGTTCTTCAGACGCGTACGGGGCAGCGAACTCATCGAGCGGTCTCCTTCCGGGTGACGGGACGGGAGGGACGGCCCCCGGGACCTGAGGGGGCGGCCGGCGCGGCGGAACCGGTGGGGGAGTGGCGCTCGACGCCGGCGAAGAACGCGACGATGCGGTCCGTGACCTGGTGCGCGTGGCGGCTGCTGATCAGCATGCTCTCGTGGGTGGCGCCCTCGACGACCACCGTCTCGGTGGGTGCGCCGACATGGGCCTCGGCCAGTTCCCTGTGCAGCAGCAGCTGTTCGGGGTTGCGGTCCACCGTACGCTGGGCGGAGACCACCAGCGCGGGGACGCCCTCGATCCGGGCGAGCGCTCCGGTGAAGGACCCGAAGTCGGCCCGGATCGCCTTCCATTCGCGGCGCGCAGCCTCCCACATGCGGGCGTCCGCGTACTGCGCGAACACCTTCTTCCGGTAGGCGTACGGCAGTTCGCTGATCCATATCGGGCGGGTGAGGAGGAGGCCCGAGCCCAGCCGCAGCGCCCGGCTGACGGAGGCGAAGTTGCCGGCGAGCCCGCGCTCGATCGTGCCCAGCCCGCTGGTGAACTGACCGGGGTGGGAGGAGTCGAGGTAGACGATCCCCTGGAGCCGGTCGCCCAGCTGCCGGGCGGCGCGGCGGGCGAGCTCGCCGCCGATGGAGTGACCGACGAGGATCACCTTGCGGTGTGGGGCGACGGCGCCGTTCACCAGGTCGACGAGGTCCTGCACGGACTCCGAGAGCTGGAAGCCGGTCGTGGCCCGCCGCCGGCTGCCGGCGTATCCGGCGCGGGCGTAGGCGACGACCCCGTACCGGGTCTCGTGGGCCAGGCGTTCGGCGATCCACGCGTAGTGCTCGCTGGTCGACAGCAGCCCGCTCGCCAGCACGACGACCGGCCGGTCGGGAGCGCCGGGCGAGTACTCCTCGTACTGGAGCAGGTTGCCGTGCCGGGTGGTCAGGGTGCGGGAGGTGTGCCAGCCCTCGGTCGTGCGCATGCGCTGCCGTACGGCGGTGACGGCGGCCGTCGCGGCGCCGCCCGCGAGAGCGACGGCGGCGACGGTCCGGGCCCGGTCGTCGCGGGCGGCGCCGACGGGGTGGGACCGGGGGGTGGTGGTGTAGGCGACCAGGGGGTGGAACGCGGGGAAGGCGGGCACGAAGCGGCTGAGGCCCATGAAGTAGCCGTTTGCCACATGGAAGGCGGCCGCGCTCGTGATCATGGAGCGGGTGAGCTTGCCGCCCCGGGCGTAGACCAGCGGGAAGAGGCACTCCAGAGCCAGCACGCTGTGGGTGAGCACCTTGGCGGTCCTCGGGTGCTCCACGGTCCAGCGGTGCATGCCCTCGTGCCCGTACGTACGGGTGCGCATCACTCCGCCGAGCGCGGTCGCGTCCCGCCAGGGCTTGCCGAACAGCTTGACCCAGCCGGAGACCGCGTAGGCCATGTTGGCCTGCAGCGCGGCGTACCAGAGCAGCGCGTCCTTGGCGGCGGGGGAGGGCACCACCCGGGCGGCGCCGGTGGCCAGTTGCACCAGCGTGGCGACCTGGTCGGAGCCGTCACCGCCGTAGTGGTGGCGGGGGGAGAGCAGCGCGGACGAGGCACCGAGGAACAGGTTGCCCGCGCCCCGCCAGCGGGAGTCGCCGGGCAGCAGCATGCCGAGGGCCACGGCGGAGCGGGCGACATGCAGGGCGGTCGTGGTCCGCACGCCGCTGACACCGTCGACCAGACGGCGCGTCAGGGGACCGGCCGCGGCGAGGTTCTGCCGGGCGACCTCCCAGTCGTTCATGCCCCCCTTCTCGATGTCCTTGCGCTGGGTCAGATACTCCAGGGAGGACTGCAGGCTGGACACGGCGGCCAATCGCTCGGACAGGCCGATGGCGCGATCCCGACCGACCGGAGCCGGTCCGAACACCGCGCCGGTGATCCTTTCCGGAATGACCGCGGGAATTTTTCCGCTGAATTTCACGGGTCCCTCTTTCGTGGTAACCTCGATCAGACGCTTTGTTGCCTTCGAGCGCACTGCCGGGCCAGAACTCGACTCTGGCCCGGCAGTTTCACGCAGCTGATCAGACGGTGCCGCCGGCGGCCGCCGCCTGGGCGTTCGCGGCGTTCGCGACGGCCTGGTTGGCCTCCGCGGCGGCGTTGTTCGCCTCCACCGCGCTGGCGGCGCCGACCACCGACGCGACACCGCCCGCGGCCTGGGCCAGGTCCGCCAGACCGGCCAGCCCGTTGAGGGCGTTGGCACCGCTCACCCGGCCGATGCGCGGGGTGCCCAGGGTGGGACGGGCGGACGCGAGGATGACGCCCTCCACCGGGAGATCCATGCGGTCCATCGCCTTCGCAATGCTGCTCATTCGAATTTCCCTTTCGTTTCGAGGGCTTCGGATCACTTTTTTCCGTGCCCTTCGAGAAAGAACACTACGGCGGCGCACAGGCGCTTCACATCCAGAAAATTACCGAATTCGCGAGTGACCGGCTTCACATGGTCCGGGCGGCACGAAAAAGGCCCGGACCGCGCGGTCCGGGCCTTTATGGAAAAGGGGTCGACGAAAGGGGTCAACGGTCGCGTCGGCGAATTCGGCGCAAGGCCGAGGCCGCCGCGTTCGCGCCGCACATGCCGTGGGCGCCGGCCCCCGGTGGCGTGGCCGCCGAGCAGATGTACATGCCGGGCACGCCGGTGCTGTAGGGGTCGAGCGCCGCGCGGGGGCGCATGACGAGCTGGAAGGCGGTGTTCGCCCCGGCGACGATGTCACCGCCGACGTAGTTCGGGTTGTACTCCTCGAAGCCGGCCGCCGGACGGACGGCCATGTCCAGGACCCGCTCGCGGAATCCGGGGGCGAAGCGCTCGATCTGCGCGACGATCGCCTCCGTGGCGTCGCCGTCGTAGCCGTGCGGCACGTGCGCGTACGTCCACACCGGGTGGACGTCGCCGTTCGAGCGCCGGGGGTCGGCCAGGTACTGCTGCCCGACCAGGACGAACGGCCGGTCCGGCATCCGGCCGGCGTGGACGTCCCGCTCGGTGGCGGCCACCTCCGCGTAGGCCCCGCCGAGGTGGACGGTGCCCGCCCGGCGGGCCGCCGCGTTGGTCCAGGGCACACCGCCCTGGACGGCGAAGTCCACCTTGAAAGCGCCGGGGCCGTGGCGGTAGCGCCGATAGGCCCGGGCCACCCGGCCCGGCAGCAGATCGCCGAGGATGTCGGCCACCGCACCGGGGGCCAGGTCGAAGAGGACCAGGTCGGCCGGGGGGAGATCGGCCCGGGAGCGGACCCGTGTCCCGGTCTCGATCCGGCCGCCGCACTCCGTGAGCCGGGCCGCCAGCGCGTCGCTGATCGCCCGGGAGCCGCCCGCGGCCACCGGCCAGCCGTGCCGGTGGCCGGCGGCGATGATGGTCAGGCCGATCGCGGCGCTCGCGGGCCGGTCGAACGGGCGGAAGGCGTGGGCGGCCACCCCGGCGAAGAGGGCGCGGGCGGTCTCGGACCGCCAGCGCCGGGCCACCGCGGCGGTCGGCAGCAGGGCCCGCGGTCCGAAGGCCGCGAGCCGCAGGGGATGGCGCGGCACATGCGCGAGCGGCCGCATGAGGTCCTCGGCGAGCGCGTCGTAGCCGTCCACGAGCGGCCCGAAGGCACGCCGCCACCTGCGGCCGTCGCCCTCGGGGAGGCCGTCGGCCGTCTCCTCGACCGACCGGTGCAGGACCCCGGCCTCGCCGGAGTCCAGGGGGTGCACGCAGTCGATCTCCGGCAGACACCAGGTGAGTCCGTGGCGCGCGAGGTCGAGGCCGCGCAGGAACGGGGAGCCGACGGCCATGGGGTGCGTGGCGGAGCAGTGGTCGTGCAGCAGACCCGGCGTCAGTTCACTGGTGCGGGTGCCCCCTCCGATGGTGTCGGCGGCTTCGAGGACGGTGACCTCGACGCCCTCCCGGGCGAGGAACACGGCCGCGGCGAGACCGTTCGGACCGCTGCCCACCACGACGGCCGTAGTCATACGTCTCCTGCGTCTGCTCGACGATCGGCGCCGGTCCGCCCGGCTCGCGCGAGGGCGGACGGGAAGGTGGTGGAGCGGGCCCTCGGGAAGGGCCCGTCCGGCCGATTCACCACTCTGCGGGACGTCTGGAAGGTCGTCCCGGCGCCTTTTGGCTCTCAAACGATAGAGCGATCGGCGGCCCCGGCGCGATTCGCAGAATTGCCTAATTCACGGCCCCCCGGATCGCCTAACTCGCGTCCCAACTCATGTCCGGTTCGGGCTCGGTGTGCGTGTGCGGCTTCGCATGGCGTCCGGACGGCCGACGGGAGACCGGCCCCGAGGCGGAGTCCGTTTCGGCGCCGTTCTCGGTCTCCTCGGGCGGGCTTTCCGGGAGCACCGGGAAGTGGGCGATGAGCCACCAGCCGCCGTCGTCGGCCGGGCCCGCCGTCAGGGAGCCGCCGACCGCCTCCGTCCGCTCGCGCAGCCCGATCAGGCCGTAGCCGCCGCGACCCCCCGTGGGACGGGAGAGCCGCCCCCGGGGCCCCTCGTTGTACACGTCGACCCGCAGCAGGTCGTCGCGGGTGCGGTGGACGCGCACCAGGGCCTGGGTGCCCGGTGCGTGCCGCCGTACGTTGGTCAGCGCCTCCTGCACCACGCGATGGACGGCCGAGCCCACCTCGGGCAGCAGACCGCTCCTGCGGGCGGCTCCGGTGATCTCCAGCTGGGCGGTCGAACCGTCGCCCTGGCCGCTGAACTCCGATACCAATTTGGTGAGTTCGGCGTACGGCTCCTCGGGGCGCTCCAGGGAGACCTGCTCGCCGTCCTCGCGCAGCACCCGGATCAGGCGGCGCATGGAGTCCATGGTCCGCTGCCCGGCCTCGGCGATGTTGCCCAGGATCGGGCCGACCTGGTGCGGCGCGCTCTCGTGGATCACGCCGGCGGCGTGCGCCTGGGCGATGATGCCCGTCACATGGTGGGCGACGAAGTCATGCAGTTCCCGGGCGAGTTGGATCCGCTCGGCGAGCCGTACGGAGGCGATGGTGCGACGACGCCGGGCGTCCAGGGTGCGCAGGTAGCACCCCGCGCCGACGGCGCCGCCGACCGCGAACGTCAGCAGGAACGGGTAGGTGAGGGTGATTCCCGTGCCCCCGGTGCGCAGGGGTTCGTCGATGACGCTGGCCCCCATCGCGGCGGCCAGCGCGAGCGCGACCCGGGGCCGGGCCACGTTGCGGCAGGTGCGGGCGAGCAGGACCAGCATGCACGCGGTCTCCAGCAGCCCCCACTCGGGCATGGCCCAGCCCATCAGGGAGGTGCCCAGGGTCACCGTCGTCGACAGGGCCGCGCAGATCCCCGTACGCCAGGTGATGCTCAGCCGCGCTTCGGGCACGAGCACCAGGGCCAGGGCCACGGGGCCCGTCACCAGCGGCAACCAGTCGAGGGGGCCCCGTTGCTGCGACACGATGATGCCCACGTCGAGCAGCCACAGCAGACCCAGCGCCGGGTACAGGGCGCGGTGGTCCAGCCGCCGCGCGGGTAACCGAGGACGGCCGTGGTGCGGCTGGGTCGCTCGTGCGGAGAGTGCCGCGAGTGACGAAGTCATACAACCGGAGGCTAGGCATGCACATGCGTCCCCGGCAGGGGGTGGATCGATGTGTGGGCAGCGTCATAGATCGATTACAGGGTGTTCACGGAATCCCCGTCATCGCCCGGTCCGTACCGTCCCGTTGGCCCAGGCCCACGCGGCCACCTCGACGCGGTTGCGTACGCCGAGCTTGTGGTGGATGTGGCCCAGATGCGTCTTCACGGTGGACAGTGACAGACACAGCTCGTCGCTGATCTCCTGGTTGGTCCGGCCCACCGCGACCAGCCGCGCCACCTCCAACTCGCGTGCGCTGAGCGAGGATTCGGGCACCCCGGCGCCGTCCACGGCGCGCGCGGTCCGCTCTTCCAGCTGCTTCAGCAGCCGGACCGTCACCGCGGGCGAGACCAGCGCGTCACCGCGTGCCGCCGCCCGCACCGCCTCGATCAGCAGCGCGGGCGCCGCGTCCTTCAGGAGGAAGCCGCACGCTCCGTTGCGCAGCGCGATGTTGAGGTAGTCGTCCTGGTCGAAGCTGGTGACCACCACGACCTGGATCGGGTGCGTGGCGCCCGGTCCGGCCAGCAGCCGGGTCACCTCCAGTCCGTCCAGCTTCGGCATCCGGACGTCCACCAGACACACGTCCGGCCGCAACGCGCGCGCCGACTCCACGCACGCGAGCCCGTCGGCGGCCTCGCCGATCACCTCGATGCCCTCCTGGGCGTCGAGGATGAGACGGAAACCGGCCCGGATCAGATCCTGGTCGTCGGCGATCATCACACGTGTGGGGGTGCTGCTCACGCGGCCGAGCATGCCATGGATCGTCCGGCCGGTCCGGCGGTCCGGGGAAGCCGGCCGGACGAACACCCCCGCCGAATCGGGCGGTTGGCCCTTACCCGGCGAAAGTCCCGCCCCGAGCGGGGGACCGGGGCCGATCGGCCGATGACTACTGCCGGGTATCGGTCGAACGGTCGATGGCTGGTGCCCGGGTGTCACGGAAGAGTCACAGCGCAGCACACGGACGACACGCGGGTCCCCGACCCCCACTTTGAACAAGGCAGGCACCCATGACAGTGGACAGCTCCGGCCGGCTCAGCGCCCGGGAAATGGAGATCCTTCTTCTGGCGGCCCACGGCATGTCGGACGCGGACATGTCCCGTCAGCTCTCGATCTCACCCCGCACGGTGGCTTCCCATATGCGCAGCATCCGGGAGAAGTTGTGCGCGAAGAACCGTACGCATCTGGTCGTGACCGCGTTGCGCGCGGGAATCCTGGCACTGCGAACGGACCGGACGGACCGGACGGACCGAACAGATCGGTCGGACCGGGCGGACCGCATGGACGAAACGTTCCGCTTGACGGGCCGGAGCGGGGTCCGGGCGCAGCACCTCGGAGTCGCGTAGCGGACGCCGACTGCGCCCCGGGCCGAACTGCGGCCCGGGGCGCAGCGCGTCAGTCGCCGAGCCGCGGCAGCAGGGAGACAAGCTTGCTGCCCCGCTGGGCGACCAACACGTCCTCATAGGCCAGGAGTCGGGGCGAGGAGTTGTAGTCAGGACCCGGACCCGTCCTTGTGTCGACGTGATCGCGCCAGATCTGTTCGCCGGTGCGCAGATCGAGGCCGGACAGATCCCCGGTCGGACTGAGGAAGTACACGACTTGCTGCCGCTCCGACACCAGAGGGGGCGCGAGGCCGGGCATCGTGTTCCTGCCGGGCATCTCGACGCCGACCGGGGCCGTCCACAGGACGTCGCCCGTGGTCAGCGAGTAGGCCGACGCCTCCCCCTTCCAGGACACGGAGATCAGGCGGTCACCGGCGACGTCCAGTTCGGCGAGCTCCCCCTCGATCGGATACAACAGCGAGGTCCGCTCGCCGGAACCGCTCAGCAGGGTCACCGGCATCTTCCCACCGGCCCTGTCCTTCGGCGCGAACAGGACCATCCGGTCCCCCGAGATCCCGGCGAGCAGTTGCGCGCCGGGGACGGTCGCGACCTTCCGGGCCTGTCCGGTGGCGGGATCCAGGCGGAACACCTCGGTGGCGCCGGGCTCGTCGGCGTCCTCCATGCACAGGAGGTACGGCACACCACCCAGTACCGTCCGCTGGCAGGCGATGCCCTTGTCCCAGGTGTGGCGCCACTTCTCCTCGCCGGTCAGCGGGTCCAGCGCCGACATCGTGCGCAGCGTCGGGGTGTTGGCCAGCACCGCGCCGTCGATGAGCATGGCGGCCTGGTCGGAGCGATCGTCCTGCGGCATCTCCACCTTCCACAGCAGCTCACCGGTGTCGGCGCCCACGGCCATCAGATCGGTCCCGCCGACGTAGTCCCCGTTCGGCTGCTTCTGCGCGGTGTGGTTGCGGAAGGCGTAGACCACGCCGTCGCGCACGGCGAACGGGTGGTCGGGCCCGTCGCCCTCGCGGTTGACCTCGACGGTCCACAGCCGCTCACCGGTACGGGCGTCGAACTTCGCGACGTCGTACTCGGACCCGGCGCAGTACAACGCCGCCCCGTCCACCAGGCACCCCCGATCGGTCGCGTCCGGGTCGTCGCTCTGCCACGGCTTCCAGCCCTGCGGGGCGACCGCCGGGCGCGCCGGCCGGTCCGGGTCGACCGCGCTGCCGCCCCCGAGCCCGAACACCGCGCCCACGGTGATCGCGGCGACGGCCACCGCCGCCCCCGTGGCCTGCGCGAGCCGGCGCCGAGCGCGCCGCCGTACCACCTGCTCGGCCAGGTCACCGGGCGCCCGCACCCGGTCCAGAGCGACCGCGTGCAGTGTCTCCCGGACCTTCTCCTCCACCCGCTCCGTCGTCATCCCCGTACCCCCTTGGTCGTGTAGGTGAGCGGCCGCACCTGCCCGTCGGAACCCCCGGTGGCCTCGTGGCCCTCGTGGCCTTCGGGTGCGAGCTCCGGCACCAGCGCCCGGAGTTTGGCGAGCGAGCGGTACGCCGTACTGCGCACCGTGCCGACCGGGCACCCCAGCAGCGCCGCGACCTCCGCCTCCGGCAGGTCCTCGAAGTAGCGCAGGACGACCACGGCCCGCTGCCGCTTGGTCAGCCGGCCGAGCGCCGCCCACAGCGCGATCCGCAGCTCGGTGTCCGGCTCGGCGCCCGTCTCCCCGGCGGGCTCGGGCAGTACGGGCACCGTCGTCTCGGCGCGGTGCCCGCGCAGCCGCCAGCGGTTGACCTGCTGTCGGTACAGGACCTGACGCACATACGCCTCGGGCTGCTCGATCTGCGACCAGCGCCCGTAGGCTTTCATCAGGGCGATCTGCAGCAGATCCTCCGCGGCGTGCCGGTCCCCGCCGGTGAGCAGCACCGCGAGCCGCAGCAGCGCGGTGGAGCGCATCGCTACGAACTCCCGGAACTCGTCGTGACTCGACGCCTTCATCAACCCTCCCCTTCTTGGCAGTCATCACGACGCGGTGGCATGTCCGTGGCTATCCCTCGACGCCGGAATTCCGTGATCACCGATGACCTCGGCAGCCGGGAGAGCGTACGGGGCGGTCGGCGTCGCGCAGGTGCGGGAGGGGGGTGGAGCTGTCCGGGGGCTCATGGCGTGCCGTCGGCCGGCAGTTCCAGACGCAGTTCGTAACCCCCGTCCCGCAGATGTCCGGACGTGACCGTCCCGCCCAGGAGTTCGGCCCGCTGGCGCAGACCGATCAGGCCGTGGTGGGCGCCCGGGAGGGACAGGGCCGGGCGGTCGGGCGCGGTGTTGGTGACGGTCGCGCGGAGGGTGCCGTCGTGCTGCTGGACCCGGATGCGGGCCGTGGCACCGGGAGCGTGCTTGCGGATGTTGGTGAGGGCTTCCTGGACGGTGCGATAGACGGCGCGCTGGACGGGCGGCGGCAGGTCGGCCGGCAGTTCCGTCCGCAGGTCGGTCTCGATGCCGCTGCCGGCCACCAGCCGGTCGAGGTCGGCGAGGGAGGGCTGCGGGGTCAGTTCGGTGGGGCGGCTGCCGGAGGCCCGCAGTATGCCGACCATGTGCCGCAGCTCGTCCAGGGTCTGCACGCTCAGGCGCCGTATCGTGGCCGCGGCCTCCTTCGCCTCCGGGTCCCGGCTGCCGACCTGGAGGGCTCCGGCGCGCACGGCGATCAGACTGACCTGGTGGGAGACGGCGTCGTGCATCTCCCGGGCGAGCTGGGCGCGTTCCTTCGCCAGGACGCTCTGCGCGATCAGCAGCCGTTCGTGCTCGCGTGCCTCGGAGACCTCGACGAGACGCAGCGACAGCTCCCGGCGGGCCTGGACGAGCTGCCCGAGGAACACGGGCGCGGTCGCCTGCGCCACGCTGTAGGAGAGCGGGATCAGGGCCTGACGGTCGTCGAGGTCGGTGAACTCCGGTGACGGCCACGACCACCAGGTCAGGTCGCAGACCGTGAACCCCAGCGCGCACACGGCCAGCGGCACCCGGTGGTGGGTCCGCGAGGCCAGGGTGTACAGCGCCACCAGCGTGGCGAACACCGCGTCCGTGAACAGGGCGGTCGGCAGGGTGAGCAGAAAGGTCGGCAGCGGCAGCCCGCGGCGCATGAGGAGCGCGCCCGACGCGAGGAGGGCGACGGCCAACTCGTGGGGGTGGTGGGGGCCCACGTCGTGGATCCACACGTCCACCAGGGAGGCGGCGACGAGCACGGCGTCCGTCAGCCACGCGTGGAGGGCGCGGGAGGGGGCCCTCACCGGGCCTCCCGTCCGCCGCCCACGGAGCGCGGCCGCCTGAGCAGCCCCGCACGCTCGGCCAGCAGTGCCGCCTGCACCCGGCTGCCCACCTCCAACTTGGTGAGGAGCGCGCTCACATGGTCCTTGACCGTGCCCGTGCTCAGATGCATCCGGTCACCGATGTCGGTGTTGGACAGCCCCTCCGTGATGAGGACCAGGACGTCCCGCTCACGTTCGGTCAGCCGGTCCACGAGCCGGACGGCGGCCTCCCGGGGCCCGTTGTCCAGGTACCCGTCGACCACGGTCCGGGTCACCCGGGACGACAGGACGACCCCGCCGCCCGCCAAGGTCCGTACGAGATACGGAAGTTGTTTCGGGTCGGTGTCCTTGAGCAGGAAGCCCGCGGCTCCCGAGCGGAGGGCGGCCGCCACGTACTCGTCCATGTCGAAGGTGGTGAGCATGGCCACCACGGGAGGGCGGGGGAGTCGCCTGAGCTCGGCGAGGACGGTCAGCCCGTCCACGTCCGGCATACGGATGTCCAGCAGGACGACCTCGGGGCGCAGCTCCCGTACGGCGTGGACGGCCCGGCCGCCGGGGACCGCCGCGACCACGTCGATGTCGTCCGCGGAGTTGAGGATGTGCTCGAAGCCCGTACGGATCAGGGCTTCGTCGTCGACCACCAGTACCCGGATCACCTGTGTCCCGCTCGTCGTCGGACCACCACTGGACTTCTGCTGGAACCGCTACGACGTCCGAAGTCGCCGTCGGGTTCCCCTTCCTCCCCATTTCCGGTCACCTGGCGGGAGTGGCGCCGGCTGGTCGGCGGGGAACCTCCAGCCACCCGCCGGATGGGAACGCGCCCCTCGCGCCCCCGACGCTGAAGGCCATGACACCTGACACGTCATCGGACCTGTCGTCCAAGCCGGTCACCGCACGCCTGCCCGTCCCCGCTCTCGGTACCGCCCCCGGTGCCGCGCCCGCCTCCACCGGTGTCTCCGAGCGGCCGTCCACCGGGCGGCTGGTCGGTATCGATCTGGCCCGTGGGCTCGCGGTCTTCGGCATGTACGCCGCGCACGTCGGACCGGACCCGGCGGACGGCGGGCCGCTGGGTTTCGTGATGGAACTGGCGCGGGGCCGCTCCTCCGCGCTGTTCGCGCTGCTCGCCGGTTTCACCCTCGTCCTGATCACCGGCCGCCCGCACCCGCGCACCGGGCGCGCCGGACGGCAGGCGGTCGTCCGGATGGTCATCCGTTCCCTCGTCCTGATCGCCCTGGGGTTCGCCCTGACCGCGCTCGACACCGACATCGACGTGATCCTCGCCTTCTACGGGCTGATCTTCCTCGCCGTCCTCCCCTTCCACCGCCTGCGCGCCCGGACGCTCGCGCTCCTCGCGGCCGTCTGCACGCTCGTCATGCCCCAACTCCTCCACGTCATACGGCTGTCGATCGACGAGGGCGACTGGGCGGACACGATCATCGCGGCCGATCCGCTGGCCCGGATCAGTGACACGGACGGCCTGATGGAGCTGCTCTTCACGGGCGAGTACCCGGTGCTCACCTGGACGTCGTTCATGCTGGCCGGCATGGCGGTGGCCAAACTCGACCTCACCCGGACCACCGTCCGCGTCCGACTGGCCTGCGCCGGCGGCGCGTTCGCCCTGCTCGGCTACGGCGGATCCTGGCTGGCACTGCGCCTCGTACCGCACGCGCGGGCGACCGTGGCCGCCGCGACGGACGGTGACGCGGCCGTGTCCGCCTGGTGGTCCGACACCGTCGGCTACCTCGTCGACGGCGCCCCGACGGCCTGGCTGCTGGTGGGCGCGCCGCACAGCCAGACGACCTTCTCCGTCCTCGGCAACACCGGGGTCGCGCTGCTCGTGGTGGTGCTGTGTGTGACGGCCGTGGACCGGCTGCCGCGCTGCGCGCGCCTCGCGACCCCGGTGTGCGCCGTCGGCATGACGGCCCTGACGGCGTACGTCCTGCACATCCTCGCCGTCCGGGAGTTCGGCATGGAGGAGGAGACCGGCCCGGCCCTCGTCGACCTCCTCGCCCACATCCTGGTCGCCCTGCTGCTCGCCACCGCCTGGACCCGCTGGTTCCGCCGTGGACCGCTGGAGCATCTCCTCCACGTCAGTACGCTCCCGGCCCGCCTCGTGAAGTGACAGGGATCGGGCGACGGCAGGGCGAACTTCGGCCGACCCGGGGGAGTTTCACCGCGATGGCATGGACAGCTCACGTCCGTCTGCGCGCAAGCTTCTCTCCGCACCATCGACACGGCCCGACCCATCGACATGGCCGATCCACCGAGATGGCCCGACCCATCGAGATGGCGGGACCATCGACATGGCCTCCGATCAACGACGGCAGTCACGACGGTAAGGAAGCGAACGCCTGTGAGAACGCCCCGCACTGCTCGAAGAGTCGCCCTTCTCGCCTCGGGAACCGCCCTGACCACGTTCCTCGCGGCCTCGCCCGCCGGAGCGGGCACGGCCGCCCTCCCGACGGTGACCGCGACGAGCGAGTCGGCCGCGCTGTACGACGACGAGCCCGGCGGCAACGCCGACGCCGACGACCCGGCGATCTGGCGGAACCCCGCCGACCCGGACCGCAGCCTCGTCGTCGCCACCGCGAAGGAGGGCGGCCTGCGCGTCTACGACCTCGACGCCCGCCTCGTGCAGTCCCTGGCGGCGCCGAAGCCGCCGACGCAGGACGACGCGCCGGGCCGCTACAACAACGTCGACCTCGTCACCGGCCTGCGCACCTCTGCGGGCCGGGCCGATGTGGCCGTGGTCAGCGACCGGGGCAACGACCGGCTGCGGATCTACCGGATCGACCCCGCCCGCCCGAACGGCCCGCTGACCGACATCACCGACCCGGCCGCCGCCCCCGTGTTCTCCGCCGACCAGACCGAGATCAACGACCAGCGCACCGCGTACGGCCTCGCCACCTGGACGGACAGGGCCACCGGCCGGTCCTACGCCCTGGTCAGCCAGCGCGAGCGCACCCGGCTCACCCTCCTCGAACTCCTCCCGGCGGCGGGCGGCACGGTCGGCTACCGCAAGATCCGCACCCTCGACCTGCCCGCCTCCTTCCGGCTGCCCGACGGCACCCGATGGAGCCCCTGCGGCGAACCCGGTGAACTGCCGCAGGTCGAGGGCATGGTCGTCGACCCCGCCACCGGCACCCTCTACGCCGGTCAGGAGGACATCGGCATCTGGCGCCTGCGCGCCGACCTCACCGGAAAACCCGTCCTGGTCGACAGGACCAGGGAGTACGGCGTCCCCGGCACGTACGACGAGGAGACCGAGGAGTGCGTGCCGGGCGCCGACCCCGGCTACGGAGGGAAGCGGCTCTCGGCCGACGTCGAGGGACTGACGATCTATCAGGAGCCGGACGGGGACGGCTACTTGCTCGCCTCCAGCCAGGGCGACGACACCTTCGCCCTGTACGACCGCGAGGTGAACGAGGGCAACGAGTACGAGGGAGGCTTCCGCGTCGGGGCCGCGTCGGACACCCTCGACGGTGTGGAGGAGTGCGACGGCGCGGCCGTCCTCAACGCCCCGCTGGGCCGCCGCTATCCGCGCGGTCTGCTCGTGGTCCAGGACGGCCACGAGACGCCCGAGGTCCCGGACGGCGAGGGCGGCACGCGCACGGCGACCGGCTTCAAGTTCGTCGACCTCGGCGAACTGGCGGACGCCACCGACCTGTAGGGCGACGCTCAGCCCTCGGCCGCGCCGAGGGGATCCTCCTCGACCAGCCCGTTCGCCATCCACTGCTCCACGGCGGCGACATGGACCGTCGCCGCCGACACCGCCAGGGCGGCGTCACGGGCCCGCAGGGCGCGGAGGATCTCCTCGTGCTCGCGGTGGGCGTGCTCCACGGACCGCTCGGTGCGGGTGCCCCGGACGATCCGGGCCCGCTGGGTGCGGGTGGAGAGCACCCGCAGCAGCATCGACAGCACCGGGTTGCCCACCGCCTCGACGATCCGCAGATGGAACGCGATGTCGTGGCCGACGAACTCCTCCACCGTGGCGGCCGCCCGCGACCTCTCCAGGATCAGGCCCAGCTCGTCGAGGTCGTCGGCGGTGAGCAGCGCGGCGGCCGCCCCGGTCGCCTGGGGTTCGAGCAACCGCCGCACCTGGAGCAGTTGCAGAGCCGTCTGCCCCTGGGAGACGTCCGAGGCGAAGGAGAGCGACTCCAGCAGCAGATGCGGCTCCAGACTCGACACGTACGTACCGTCGCCCTGCCGGGTGACCAGGATCCGCATCGCGGTCAGCGCCCGTACCGCCTCCCGCAGCGAACTGCGGGACAGGCCGAGCTGGGCGGCGAGGATCTCCTCCTTGGGGAGGCGGGAGCCCGGCGCCAGCTCACCCGCCACGATCATCGCCTTGATCTTGTCCATCGCCTCGTCGGTGAGTGCCACGAGGTGCCTCCCTGTACCCGGACTACTCCTGCTTCTCGCCGGAGGCGAAGCGGGAGATGATCAGTGCGACGATGATGATCGCGCCGTTGAGGAACTGGTTCCACAGCGGCGGCACACCCGCCAAGGTCATGACGTTCACGACGAGTTGCAGGGTCAGCACACCGGTCAGGGCGCCGAAGATGGAGCCCTTGCCGCCGTTAAGGCTGACCCCGCCGATGACGGTCGCGGCGAAGACCTGGAAGATCCAGCCGCTGCCCTGGGTGGCGGAGATCGAGCCGTAGTGGCCGCTGTAGAGGATGCCGGCGAACGCGGCGAGCACGCTGCCGAGGATGAGGACGATCCACACGATCCGGTCGACGCGGATGCCGGCGGTGCGGGCCGCCTCGGCGTTGCCGCCGATCGCGTACAGCGCCCGGCCGTGCCGCAGCCAGGCCAGCGCACTGGCGCCGATCGCGAAGAGCACCACGCAGACCCAGATGGCGGCGGGTACGCCCAGCCAGGACGCCTTGCCCAGGTAGGTGAAGGAGGAGGGCAGCTCCACGATGGACTGGCCCTCGGAGAGGGCGACCTGGAGGCCGCGCAGCATGGTCAGCATGCCGAGGGTGACGATGAAGCCGTTGAGGCGCAGCTTGAGGATGAGGAAGCCGTTGACGGCACCGATCACGACGCCGACCAGGAGGCAGAGCGGGACGGCCGTCCACTCGGGGAAGATGCCGAGGCCGGTGAAGCGGGCGCCGCTGCTGGGCAGCACCAGCCAGACGGCGATGACGGGCGCCACGCCGATCGTGGACTCCAGCGACAGGTCCATCCGGCCGCAGATCAGGATCAGCGCGGTGGCGAGGACCAGCAGGCTCAGCTCGGTGGACTGCTGGGCGACGCCGATGAGGTTGTCGGCGGTCAGGAAGGCCGGCGAGACGATGAACCCGATCAGGCCCAGGACCAGGATGGCCGGGACGAGGGACAGTTCACGGAAGCGACCGAGGTCGAGCCCGCGGCGGGTGTCTCCGGCGGTCTCCCGCGCCACGCTCGTGGCGGGGTCCGTGACATCAGTGGTGGCGGACATGACTACCTTCCGTGCTCTTCGTCGGTCTCGGAGGTGGGATCGGCGGGGGCGGCAGGGGAGTGGGCGGCGGCTTCGGAGCCCTCCGCCCGGTCGGCCACGCCTTCCATGGCGGCGACCACGTGCTCGTCCTGCCAGCCGCGGTCGAACTCGGCGACGGCCCGCCCGTGGAACATCACCACGAGCCGGTCGCACACCTTCAGGTCGTCCAGCTCGTCGGAGACGATCAGCGCGGCCTTCCCGCCGTCGGCGATCTGCCGGATGCGGCGCAGCAGGAACTCCTTGGACTTGACGTCCACCCCGTTGGTGGGACGGATGGCCACCAGTACGTGCGGGTCGGTGGCCAGGGCGCGGGCGACGACGACCTTCTGCTGGTTGCCGCCGGAGAGCGCCGACACGGGCGTGCCGGCGCCCGGGGTCTTGATGTCGAGGTCCCGGATCATGCGCTGGGCGAAGCTCCTGGTCCGGGCGGGCAGGACGGTGCCGTACGGGCCGAGCTGGTCGGTGACGGTGAGCGTCGCGTTCTCCGCCACGCTGCGGTTGTTCACCAGGCCCTGGAGGTGCCGGTCCTCCGGGACCAGCCCGACGCCGACGGCCAGCGCGGACGGCACGCTGCCGCCGCGCACCCGCCGACCGCCGACCGAGATCGTGCCCTGTTCGGGGCGGTGCAGCCCGGCGACGGTCTCACCCACCCGCACATTGCCGCTGGCGGCCGCTCCGGCCAGCCCGACGACCTCGCCCGCCCGCACCGTGAGCGACAGGTCCTCGCAGGCGCCGGGCAGGGTGAGGCCCTCGACCGTGAGGAGTGCGGGGGCGTCGGCCCGCACCGGGGGGCGGTTCTCGACGGCGGCCGCCGCCGTGCGGGTGGTCTCGCCGGTCATGGCCTCCACCAGTGCCTGGTGGCCGAGTTCGGCGACGGGCGCGGTCAGGATGTGGGCCGCGTCGCGGTAGACCGTGACGGTGGTGCAGAGGTCGTACACCTCTTGCAGATGGTGGGAGATGAAGAGGAAGGCGACGCCCTGCCGCTGGAGGTCGCGGAGCTTGGCGAAGAGGCGGTCGATGCCGCGGGCGTCGAGCTTCGCGGTCGGCTCGTCGAGGATGATGAACCGCGCGCCGAAGGACAGCGCCCGGGCGATCTCGACGAACTGCCGCTGCTCGACGGTGAGGTCCTTCGCCCGTGCGTCGGCCCTGACGTCCACGCCGTAGCCGGCGAGCAGCTCCTCGGCGCGGGCGCGCAGTCGCTTCCAGCGGATGGGCCGCGTCGCGCCGTCGCTCTGCCGGTTCAGGAAGAGGTTCTCGGCGACGGTCAGATCCTGGATGATCGTGGACTTCTGGTAGACGCAGGCGACCCTGGAGCGCCAGGCGTCGATGTCCCCGACGGCGGGCGCGGGCCCGCCGGAGAAGCGCAGGGTGCCGGTGTCGGGCCGCTGGAGGCCGGTGAGGATGGACACCAGCGTGGACTTGCCGGCGCCGTTGCGTCCGACGAGCGCGTGCGACTCGCCCGGTGTGATGGTGATCCGGGCGTCACGCAGCGCGACGGTGGCGCCGAACCTCTTGCTGATGCCGGTGGCCTCGGCCACCGGGGCGTCGCTCCCGGCGGCGGGGTGGCCGCCGCCGGTCGCCGCGGCGGTCGCGGTGTCCGCCATGGTGGATACCGTCCTTCGTGGGGTGGATACGAGGGGGTGGGGGCCGGGGACCGGCGGAGGGGCGGGCCGCGCCCCTCCGCCGGTCGGTCGAGCCGGTGCCGCCGGTTCCCGGCCGAGCCGGTGCCGTCGGCCGTGTCCGTGGCTAGCCGACGTTGTTGCCCCACAGGGTCTTGTCGTCCACGTTGTCCTTGGTCACCAGCGGGGCGGGGAGCTGGTCCTCGAGGCCGTTCGGGATCTCGATGATCGTGGAGTCGTGGTCGGTCTTGCCCGGCTTGAAGGTCTTGCCCTCGGCTGCGGCCTTGGCGTAGTACAGCGCGTACTTGGCGTACAGGTCGGCCGGCTGGGAGACGGTGGCGTCGATCTGGCCCTTGCGGATGGCGTCGAACTCCTGCGGGATGCCGTCGTTGGAGATGATCGAGATGTGGCCCTTCTCCCCGGCGGGCTTCAGCAGGCCCTTCTGCTCCAGCAGCGCCAGGGTGGGCTGGAGGAAGACACCTCCGGCCTGCATGTAGATGCCGTTGAGGTCGGGGTGCTGGGCGAGCAGTGACTGCAGCTTGGCGGAGGCCACGTCGCCCTTCCAGTCGGTGGGCAGCTCGAAGACCTTGATCTTGGGGAACTTCGTCTTCATGCACTCGGCGAAGGCCTCGGAGCGGTCACGGCCGTTGATCGAGTCCAGCGCGCCCTGCAGCTCGGCGACCTTGCCCTTGCCGCCCAGCTGCTCGCCGAGGAACTCGCACGCCTTGGTGCCGTAGGCCCGGTTGTCGGCGCGCACCACCATGTAGACGTCGCCCTTGTCGGGGCGGGTGTCGACGCTGACGACGGGGATCTTCTTCGACGCGAGGGTGTCGAGGGTGGAGGCGATGGCGCCGGTGTCCTGCGGGGCCATGACGACGGCCTTGGCGCCCGTGTTCTGGAACACCTGGACGTTGGCGACCAGCTTGGTGATGTCGTTCTGCGAGTTGCTCAGCGGCAGCGCGTTGACGTCCTCGGACTTGATGTCCTTCTTCAGGTACTCGGCGTAGGAGTTCCAGAAGTCCGAGTCGGAGCGGGGCAGGTCGATCCCGATGGCGGGCTCGTCACCACCCGAGCCGGCGGACGCGGAGGAGCCGTCGCGGTTGCACGCGGTGAGGAGGGCGAGGGCCGCGACGGCGCAGGCCGCTGCGGCGGTGGAGCGGGTGCGAGCGAGCTTCATGGCCGGGTTCTCCTTAGCCAGGACAGGGGGGCCGCCCTCCGGGACACGCAGGCGCGGGCCGACGGAGGGGAGACGTAGAGGGGCAACCGGTGAACGAGCAGCGGAGTCTGAAGGGCCACTACCTCGCTGGGGGGCGGGTGGAGCGATTCCTCCGATGTATCTCGGACGTCGAGGACGTTACGACGGCATTGCCCGGGATGACAAGAGGTCGTTCGCGAGGAATTCGACAGTCCGTGCGTGGGGCGGCGTGGGGTACAGTCGGCGCTTCGTTCGATACGAAATCGTACATGCCGGATCTGTGAGCTGCGGAGAGCCTGGAGTCGCGTAAATACATCCGAGGAATACGTTGTCAGGGCGCCGAACTGCCCCTAAAGTCGCGGTGCGCCAATCCTCCGATGAATGAACGAACCCATGGCAAGGGAGCTGCCCCAGTGAAACTGCTACGCGTCGGCGCCCGGGGAGAGGAGCGGCCCGCCGTCCGAACCGACGACGGCAGGCTGCTCGATCTGTCCTCCGTGACCTCCGACATCGACGGCGCCTTCCTCGCCTCTGGGGGAGTCGACCGGGCCCGCGCGGCGGTCGAGTCCGGCGCCCTGCCCGAGCTCGACACCGACGACCCGCGCGTCGGCGCCCCCGTGGCCCGCCCCGGCAAGGTCATCTGCGTCGGGCTCAACTACCGCGACCACGCCGCCGAGACCGGCGCCGCGATCCCGCCCCGACCCGTGGTCTTCATGAAGGACCCGAGCACGGTCGTCGGCCCGTACGACGAGGTGCTGATCCCGCGCGGCTCGGTCAAGACCGACTGGGAGGTCGAGCTGGGGGTCGTCATCGGTCGGCGGGCCCGCTATCTGGCGGGCCCCGAGGAGGCCGCGGAGGTGATCGCCGGGTACGTGGTCAGCCACGACGTCTCCGAGCGCGAGTTCCAGCTCGAGTACTCCTCGCAGTGGGACCTCGGCAAGTCCTGCGAGACCTTCAACCCGATGGGCCCCTGGCTGGTCACCGCCGACGAGGTCGGCGATCCGCAGGACCTCGGGCTGCACCTGAGCGTCAACGGCGTGAAGCGGCAGGACGGCCACACCAGCGACATGATCTTCCCGGTCGACCACATCGTGGCGTACCTCAGCCAGTACATGGTCCTGGAGCCGGGCGACGTGATCAACACCGGGACGCCCGCCGGCGTGGCCCTGGGCCTTCCCGGTACGCCCTACCTCCGCCCCGGTGACACCGTCGAGCTTTCGATCGACGGGCTCGGGAGCCAGCGCCAGACCTTCGGCCAAGCGTGAAAGGCACCCTCGTGACTGCAACCCCCGCCCGGATCACCGCGGTCGACACCTATGACGTCCGGTTCCCCACCTCGCGGGAGCTGGACGGGTCGGACGCCATGAACCCGGACCCCGACTACTCCGCCGCCTACGTCGTGCTGCGCACCGACGCCGGCGACAGCCTTGAAGGCCACGGCTTCACGTTCACCATCGGCCGCGGCAACGACGTCCAGGTCGCCGCCATCGGCGCCCTGCGGCCGCACCTCGTGGGCCGCTCGGTCGAGGAGCTGTGCGCGGACCCAGGCTCCGTCAACCGCGACCTGATCGGCGACAGCCAGCTGCGCTGGCTCGGCCCCGAGAAGGGCGTGATGCACATGGCCATCGGCGCCGTCGTCAACGCCGTCTGGGACCTGACCGCCAAGCGCGCCGGGCAGCCCCTGTGGCGACTGCTCGCGCACGCCGACCCCGAGTGGCTGGTCTCCCAGGTCGACTTCCGCTACATCGCAGACGCCCTGACCCCGGAGGAGGCCGTGGGGCTGCTGCGCGAGGGCCGTGCGGGGCTCGCCGAACGCGAGGCCACCCTGCTGGAGCGCGGCTACCCCGGCTACACCACCTCCCCGGGCTGGCTCGGCTACTCCGACGAGAAGCTCACCCGGCTGGCCAAGCAGGCCGTCGCCGACGGCTTCACCCAGATCAAGCTGAAGGTCGGCGCCGACCTCGACGACGACGTCCGCCGGATGCGCACCGCCCGCGCCGCCGTCGGCGACGGGATCCGCATCGCCATCGACGCCAACCAGCGCTGGAACATCGACGAGGCGATCCAGTGGACCCGGGCCCTCGCCGACTTCGACCCGTACTGGATCGAGGAGCCCACCAGCCCCGACGACATCCTCGGCCACGCCGCCGTCCGCCGGGGCGTCGCCCCGGTCAAGGTCGCCACCGGCGAACACGTGCAGAACCGCATCGTCTTCAAGCAGCTCCTCCAGGCCGGCGCCCTCGACGTCCTCCAGATCGACGCCGCCCGCGTCGGCGGAGTCAACGAGAACCTCGCGATCCTGCTGCTCGCCGCGAAGTTCGGGGTGCCCGTCTGCCCGCACGCCGGCGGCGTCGGCCTGTGCGAACTGGTCCAGCACCTGTCGATGTTCGACTACCTGGCGCTGTCCGGCAGCACCGACGACCGGGTCATCGAGTACGTCGACCACCTCCACGAGCACTTCACCGACCCCGTGGTGATGCGCGAGGGCCACTACGTCGCCCCCCTGACCCCCGGTTTCTCCGCGACCATGCATCCCGGGTCGCTCGCCGAATACCGTTACCCGGACGGCGCGTTCTGGGTCGCCGACCTCGCTGGACGGGAGGAAGTCGCATGACCGGGAAGACAGGTGAGCTGACGGGTCTCCGCGCGATCGTCACCGGGGGCGCGTCCGGGATCGGGCTGGCCACCGCCCGGCTGCTGGCCGCACGGGGCGCCTCGGTGGCCGCCCTCGACCTCGACCCGGCCGGGGCCTCGGCGCCCCTGCTCGGCCTCAAGGCCGATGTCACCGACGACGCCTCCGTACGGGAGGGCGTCGCGGAGGCCGCCCGACGGCTCGGCGGCCTCGACATCCTCGTCAACAACGCCGGCATCGGCGCGCAGGGCACCGTCGAGGACAACCCCGACGAGCAGTGGCAGCGGGTCCTCGACGTCAACGTCCTCGGCATGGTCCGCACCAGCCGTGCGGCCCTGCCCCACCTGCGCGAGTCCTCCCACGCGAGCATCGTCAACACCTGCTCCATCGCCGCCACCGCCGGCCTGCCGCAGCGCGCCCTGTACTCCGCCAGCAAGGGCGCCGTTCTCTCCCTGACCCTCGCCATGGCCGCCGACCACGTCCGCGAGGGCATCCGGGTCAACTGCGTCAACCCCGGCACCGCCGACACCCCGTGGGTCGGCCGGCTCCTCGACGCCGCCGACGACCCGGAGGCCGAGCGCGCCGCCCTCAACGCCCGCCAGCCCATGGGGCGCCTGGTCACCGCCGACGAGGTCGCCGCCGCCATCGTCTACCTCGCGAGCCCCGCCGCGGCGTCCGTCACCGGCACCGCCCTCGCCGTCGACGGCGGTATGCAGGGCCTGCGGCTCCGCCCGGCGGGCTCATGAGGACCAGGACCCTCGGCCGCACCGAGGTCCGCGTCACCGAACTCGCCTACGGCGCCGCCGGCATCGGCAACCTCTTCCGCCCGGTGACCGACGAGGAGGCGGCCGCCGCGATCGACGCGGCCTGGGACGCCGGGATCCGCACCTTCGACACCGCGCCCCACTACGGCCTCGGCCTCTCCGAACGCCGCCTCGGCGCCGCGCTCCGGGACCGCCCCCGGGAGTCGTACACGGTCTCCACCAAGGTCGGCCGACTGCTGGTGGAGAACGGGACCACCGAGGGCGACGACCTCGCCGACGGCTTCGCCGTCCCCGCGACCCACCGCCGCGTCTGGGACTTCACCGCCGACGGCGTCCTGCGCTCCCTGGAGGCCAGCCTGGCACGGCTCGGCCTGGACCGCGTGGACGTGGTCCTCCTCCACGACCCCGACGACCACGTCGAGCAGGCCCTGCGCGAGGCCTACCCGGCGCTGGAACGGCTGCGCGCCGAAGGCGTCGTGGGCGCCATCGGCGTCGGCATGAACCAGTGCGCCGCACCGACCCGCTTCCTGCGCGAGACCGACATCGACGTGGTGCTGCTCGCAGGCCGTTACACCCTCCTCGAACAGGAGGGCCTGGAGGACCTGCTGCCCGAGGCCACCGCCCGGGGACGCAGTGTGCTGATCGGCGGCGCCTTCAACTCCGGTCTGCTGATCGACCCGAAGCCGGGCGCCACGTACGACTACGCCCCCGCGCCGGGGCCCGTGCTCGACCGCGCCCTGCGCCTGAGGACCGTCACCGAACGCCATGGTGTACCGCTGCGCGCGGCGGCCCTGGCGTTCCCCTCCGCCCACCCGGCGGTGGCGGCCGTGCTGACGGGCGCCCGCTCGGCCGCCGAGGTACGAGACACGGTCGACCTGCTGAGCCGCCCGATCCCGGCCGCCCTCTGGGACGACCTGCGCGCCGAGGGGCTGCTGAGCCCGAACATCCCCGTCCCGCAGCCGAAGGAGCCGTCGTGAGGGTCGCCCTGCACACCAAGGTCCGCGCCGACCGGGTAGAGGAGTACGAGGCCGCCCACCGCGAGGTCCCCGGGGAACTGACCGCCGCCATCCGCGCCGCCGGGGTGAGCGAGTGGACGATCTGGCGCAGCGGCACCGACCTCTTCCACCTGCTGGAGGTCGAGGACTACCCGGCGATGATCGCCGAACTGGAGAAACTGCCGGTCAACATCGCCTGGCAGGCCCGGATGGCCGAACTCCTCGACGTCGTCCACGACTACTCGGCCGAGGGCTCCGACGCCGGACTGCCCGTGGTGTGGCACCTGTGACCGGCACAGACGACACCGACGCCTGGAAGGTCGACGCCCACCACCACGTCTGGGACCTCTCCGTCCGCGACCAGGACTGGATCACCGGTCCCGAACTCGCCCCGCTGCGCCGCGACTTCACCCTCAGTGAGCTGGAGTCCGCCGCAGGCGCCGCCCGTGTCACCGCCTCGGTCCTGGTCCAGACGATCACCGTGCCCGAGGAGACCCCCGAGTTCCTGGCCCTCGCCGCCGGCAGCGACATGGTCGCCGGTGTCGTCGGCTGGACCGACCTCACCTCTCCCGCCGTCGCCGACACCCTGGCCGAACTGCGCGAAGCCCCGGGCGGGCAGTACCTGGTGGGCATCCGCCACCAGGTACAGGGCGAACCCGACCCCCGCTGGCTGACCCGCCCCGACGTGCTGCGGGGCCTCGCCGCGGTCGCCGACGCGGGGCTCGTCTACGACCTGCTGGTCCAGCCCCACCAGCTGCCGGCCGCCGTGGAGGCGGCGGCCCGCCTCCCCGAACTCACCTTCGTCCTCGACCACGCCGGCAAGCCGCCCATCGCCTCCGGTGAACTGGAGCCGTGGGCGGGGGAGATCCGGCGGCTGGCGGCCCTGCCGAACACCGTGTGCAAGCTCTCCGGCCTGGTCACGGAGGCCGACTGGCACTCCTGGCGGGTCGCGGACCTCGTCCCGTACGCCGACACCGTGCTCGACGCCTTCGGCCCCGGGCGGCTGATGTACGGCTCCGACTGGCCGGTCTGCCGACTCGCCTCCGACTACGCCGAAGTCCTGGACGTGGCGCACGCGTTGACGTCCGGACTCGGCGAGGCCGAACACCGGGAGGTCTTCGCGGGCACCGCCGTCCGGGTCTACGGTCTGCGGATCTGAGGCTGCGGCAGGCACGACGCCGGACCGGCGTCCGCCCCCGCCATGGCCGCCAGCTCGTCCGGTGTGCGCGGTCCGGTCTCCTCCTCGGCCAACAGCCCCTGTCCACGCAGGAGTCGAGCGACGGCGACCCCCCAGGGAAGCCGAAGCCCCGCCTGGTGGAGGAGATCCGTGCGGGCGAGCATCTCGGCCACCGGGCCGGTGCGCGCGCCGGACGGGGTGAGCAGCGCCGCGTCGTCGGCCCAGCGCAGCGCGAGGTCGACGTCGTGGGTGGCCATCACGACGGTGGTGCCGGACCGGCGCAACTCGTCCAGGGTGGCGAGGAGGCGCTCCTGCCCGTCGGGGTCGAGCCCGGCGGTCGGCTCGTCGAGGATCAGGACCCGGGGCCGCATCGCGATGGCCCCGGCGATGGCGGTCCGCTTGCGCTGGCCGTAGGAGAGCAGATGGGTGGGCCGGTCGGCGAGGGCGGTGATGCCGAGCGCGCCGAGCGCCTCGTCGACCCGGGCCCGTACCTGCGCGTCGGACAGCCCGAGGTTCAGCGGGCCGAACGACACGTCCTGCGCGACGGACGCCGCGAAGAGCTGGTCGTCCGGGTCCTGCACGACCAGCTGGACCGTCGTCCGCAGCCGGGTGAGACCCTTGCGGTCGTACGTCACCGGCCGCCCCTCGACCGCCAACTCGCCCGTACGCGGCCGCAGTCCGCCGCTGAGCAGTCGCATCAGCGTGGTCTTTCCGCTGCCGTTGCGGCCGAGCAGGGCGAGCGCGCGTCCCTCGCGCACGTCGAAGTCGAGGTCGCTGAGCACGGTCGGTCCGTCCTCGTACGCGAAGGAGGCGCCCCGCAGGGCGACGAGCACGGGCTCGCTCATGTCAGCGGCCTTTCCAGGACGAGGGTGAGGGCGGCCACGGCCGCGAGGAGCACCACACTGGCCGCGGTGAAGCGCACGGAGACCCGGGCCTCGGGCACCAGGACGCGCAGGGTGCCGTCGTATCCGCGTCCGGCGAGCCCGGTCTGCAGCCGTGCCGCCCGGTCGAAGGCCCGGACGAACGCGGTGGCGCCGAGCCCGGCGAGGGAACGCCAGCTGGCCGCCCGGGTGGTGTGCCCCAGCCGGGCCGCCTGCGCCTCCCGGATCCGGCGCACGGAGTCCAGGAGCAGAAAGCTCATCCGGTAGGTGACCAGGGCCACGTCCACGACCGGCGCGGGCACCCCGGCCCGCACCAGCCGGGGCAGCAGGTCCGACATGGGGGTGGTGAAGGCGAACAGGAGGACGCCGAGGGAGGCGGCCGAGGTGCGCAGCAACAACTCCCCGGCGCGGACCGGTCCGCCGTCGGCGGGGGTGAGGAACCCGTCCGGACCGCCCACCTGGACGAGCAGCGGCAGCGCGCCGGTCACACAGAAGCCCAACGGCACCCGGTAGGCCCGCCACAGCCGACGGCCGGGCACGCCCGCGGGGCCCAGCAGCACCACGAGCGCGGTCAGCAGGACCAGGGCCGCGCCGGGCCAGGGCGGCAGGGAGATCGCGAGCACGGTGAGGCCGAGCCCGAGCACGGCCTTGTCCACGGGATGGCGGCGGCGCCAGCGACTGCTGTGCGCCGCCACGTCGATCGGCAGCACCTGGGTCAGCCCCGCCCGGCGGGGGGCTCCCCGGAGCGACCCGCCGAGCTGTCGTCGCCGGACGCCGTCGCCGTGGAGGCCGCGACCGCGTCCACCGGCGTCGCCGCGACCGCCGTGTCCACCGGCCGCGCCGGAGCCGTGTCGGCGGCCCCTGACGCGTCCAGCAGGGCTCGGGCCCGGGCCTCGCCCTGGCGCCGGCCCCGGTGGATGCCGAAGTAGTAGGCGAGGACCCCCGCGCCGAGGGCGGCCTGGAGGGCGAAGAGCGCCGACTCGATCTCACCGGACGGCGGTTCGTAGAGGGGGGAGAACCACGGCTCGTAGTCCGGCTCGATCTCCGTGATCGCCGTCTCCGCCTCGGCGTCGGCGCCCGTGAAGGGCTCCTCCTTGTGGTCGCCGAGGCCGAGGGCCAGCGGCAGGACGGCGAGCGCGGCGACGGCGAGCAGCAGCAGCGCGTTGATCTTCGTGTTCCGGTTCATCGGGCCACCGCCTCGGTCTCGTTCTCCGTCTCGGCCCCTACGCGGTTCCGCCGGTCGGTCAGGAGCACACCGAGCCGGGTCAGTTCGCCCTTGCTCGACTGCACCAGCAGACGCATCACCAGCACCGTGAGCAGACCCTCGCTGACCGCGAGCGGGATCTGGGTGACGGCGAAGATGGAGCCGAACTTGCCGAGCGCGCCCAGGAAACCACTGCTCGGGTCGGGGAACGCGAGCGCCAACTGCACGCTGGTGACGCAGTAGGTGACCAGGTCGGCGAAGAACGCGCCGAAGAACACCGTCACCATCAGCGGCACGTCGAAGCGTCGCAGCAGCCGGTAGACGCCGTACCCCGCCCAGGGACCGGCGATCGCCATCGAGAAGACGTTGGCGCCGAGCGTGGTCAGACCGCCGTGTGCGAGCAGCAGGGCCTGGAAGAGCAGGGTGATGGTGCCGAGAACCGCCATGATCGGCGGCCGGAACAGGATGGCACCGAGGCCGGTGCCGGTGGGGTGGGAGCAACTCCCGGTGACGGACGGGAGCTTCAGCGCGGACAGGACGAACGTGAAGGCCCCGGAGGCGCCGAGGAGCAGCGTGCTCTCGGGATGCTCCCTGACCTCACGGGTGAGTGCCCGGACTCCGTGGACGACGAACGGCGCGGACGCGACGCCCCAGGCGATCGCGTGCGCCGGAGGAAGGAAACCCTCGGCTATGTGCATGGCTCAGCAGACCCTCTCCAGCACCTCGTGGATGGTTGACGCGCCTTGGCCGGTCTCCTGGCTTACGGGTGACACCGCCCGTGCTCCGCCTTCCCGGGTCCGAAGACCCAGTGGCTGTCCGTGAGGACCGGAGCCGGACTTCCCGATCACAGTGGCGAGGGCCGCACCGGCATGACACCGGATTTCCCGTTCACCAAGGCGTGGTGACAGTAATGCCCGCATAAGGACGCTGACAAGCGGAGGCGAGGGGCGCGCGGGCGCCGTGCGACAGCTCACACCCCAGCGCACACTCCGGCGTACGCCCCACGTCACGCCGAGAGCCCCGACCTGACCGAAAGCAGACGGGAGCTTTACTGCGACATAGTTGCAGCTGCCATAACGGCGCACAACGCTGAGGGGGCCCGACCGCACGGACGAAGAGAAGGCCCACGCCCCATGACTCCTGGTACCGACACCGCCCCCTCGGCCACCGCCGGGACGGGCGGTTTCTCATGGCGGCGGATCCGCGCCTCGATGTCGCGCAAGGAGTGGGCGAGCCTGGGCGGGATGGCCGGATTCATCCTGGCGCTGCACCTCGTCGGCTGGTTCACCCTGGTGGTGATCGTCGCCCCCGAGCACTACAGCGTCGGGAGCAAGACCTTCGGAATCGGTATGGGGGTCACCGCCTACACCCTGGGCATGCGGCACGCCTTCGACGCCGACCACATCGCCGCCATCGACAACACCACCCGCAAACTGAGGGGGGAGGGGCAACGCCCGCTGTCGGTCGGTTTCTGGTTCTCCCTCGGCCACTCGTCGATCGTGCTCGTCCTCACGTTCCTCCTCACCCTCGGCGTCAAGGCGCTCGCCGGACCGGTCCGCGACGACGGCTCCGCGCTCCACGACGTGTCCGGCTGGATCGGCACCACCGTCTCCGGGACGTTCCTGTACGTGATCGGCGTCGTCAACCTGGTGATCATGGTGGGGATCTGGAAGGTGTTCCGCGAGATGCGCTCGGGCACCTTCGACGAGGCCGCGCTGGAGGAGCGGCTGAACAGCCGGGGCCTGATGAACCGGCTCCTCGGACGGTTGATGCGGTCCCTCACCAAGCCCTGGCAGATGTACCCCGTCGGCATGCTCTTCGGCCTCGGCTTCGACACGGCGACGGAGGTCGCGCTCCTGGTGCTCGCCGGCTCGGGCGCCGCCTCCGGGCTGCCCTGGTACGCGATCCTGTGCCTGCCCGTCCTGTTCGCCGCCGGGATGTCCCTCCTCGACACCGCGGACGGCACGTTCATGAACTTCGCCTACGGCTGGGCGTTCTCCCGGCCGGTCCGCAAGGTCTACTACAACCTCGTGATCACGGGTCTGTCCGTGGCCGTCGCCCTCGTCATCGGCACGGTCGAACTCCTCGGCCTGGTCGCCGAGAAGGCCCGTCTGCACGGCGCCTTCTGGGACGGCGTCTCCGGCCTCGACCTCAACACCGTCGGCTATGTCGTCGTCGGCCTCTTCTTCGCGACCTGGGCGGTCGCCCTGCTGGTCTGGCGATTCGCGCGGATCGAGGAGAAATGGACGGCACCCTAGGCGTGCAGCCCGTCCGCGAGGTGGCCGTGGCTGTGCCGCCAGCCGGTCGGGACGCGCCGGGCTCCCGCCAGATGGGGGTGACCGAAGGGGAGGTCGGCGTGCACATGGGCCGCGTGCGTGTCGGCCGTCGACCGCGCCGGCCACAGTCGTACGGCCAGCAGCGCCGCGCCGAGGGTGAGCGCACCCAGGGCGAGCACCGCCCAGTTCAGCCCGGCCGCCGCCCCCAGCCACCCGGCCAGCGGATACGTCAGCAGCCAGCAGCCGTGCGAGAGGGAGAACTGCGCGGCGAACGCGGCCGTCCGCGCACCGGGCTCCACCGAGCGGCGGACGAGCCGCCCGGCCGGAGTGAGCACCGCCGAGCACGCGGCCCCGAACGCGGCCCAGAGCACCAGCAGCCCGGGCAGCCGCCAACTTCCGCCCTGCGCGCCCGTGACGGCCCCGAGCCCGGCGAAGACGACGGCCAGCGACAGCGCGCCCGGCAGCATCACGGTCCGGTCCGGCACCTTGTCCAGCACCCGGGGCAGCACCAGCGCCACGGTCATCGATCCCGCCCCGTAGGCCCCGAGCGCCAGCGCCACGGCACCCGCCGACAGGCCCAGCACATCGCGGACGTAGACGACGGAGTTCACCGTCACCATCGCCCCGGCCGCCGCGACCGCGAGGTTCAGCGCGAGCAGAGCCCGCAGTTCGGGCACGCTCAGGAAGAGGCGCGTGCCGGCGGTGGCCCTGGCGTACGCGCCGCCCGTGCGCGGGGTGGTGACGGGCGCCCGCTCGGGCAGGACGGTCGAGACGACAAGCGCGGCCGAGGCGAGGAAACCGATGACCGTGCCGCCGAACAGGCCGTCATAGGTCGTCACGGACAACAGCGCGGCCGCGAGGACGGGGGAGAAGAGGCTCTCCAGGTCGTACGCGAGCCGGGACATCGACAGGGCCCGCGTGTAGTCGCGTTCCTCGGGCAGCACGTCGGGGATCACGGCCTGGAACGTGGGCGTGAACACGGCCGACGCGGACTGCAGCAGGAACACCAGGACGTAGACCTGCCACACCTCGCCGACGAACGGCAGCGACACGGCGATCCCCGCGCGCACCACGTCCGCCGTCACCATGAGGGCGCGGCGCGGCAGCCGGTCGGCGACCGCGCCGACGACCGGGGCGATCACCACGTACGCCACCATCTTGATCGCGAGCGCCGTGCCGAGGACGGACCCGGCGTCGGCGCCCGCGAGGTCGTACGCCAGCAGCCCGAGCGCGACGGTCGCGAGCCCGGTGCCCACCAGGGCGACCACTTGGGCGGCGAAGAGCCGCCGGTAGGCGCGATGACGCAGAACGTCGAGCATGTGCGGGGGCTCCCCTCGGCGTGGCGTCACGGTCCGCACCACCGAGTGTAGCCATCATGTGCGCACCTGCGCACATGATGGCCGGAAAGGTGTCCTCCCCGGGCGGAGCGCCTACGCTGGGGCGCATGCCTGAACGCCATGCCGTGTCATCTGCGTCCGGTGCGCATCTGCGCGCCCCCGACAGCGCGCGGCTCATCGAGGCGACCGGGGTGTTCGCGATGCTCTCCGACGTGACGCGGCTGCATCTGCTGTGGCTGCTCGCGCAGGGCGAGTCGGACGTCGGTTCACTGGCCGACCGCTGTGAGGCGTCCCGCACGGCCGTCAGCCAGCACCTGGCGAAGCTGCGGCTCGCCGGACTCGTGGACACTCGCCGCGAAGGGCGTCACATCCACTACAGCCTCGCCGACGGGCATCTCAAGCGCCTGGTCGTGGAGGCGCTCAGCCACGCCGACCACCGGGTCAGCGGCCAGGCACCGCACGACTGAGGGACGTCCCATGACCGCCGAGGATCCGCCGTCCCGCCTCCGGCACCGGGGCGGCCCGCCCGGGAGGGTGAGCGCGTGAGGCCGGACCGCCCCGCTGTCGGTCGGGTGAGCGCCGTGGTGGCCGTGCTGACCGCCGGGCTCGTGCTGTTCCCCCGTGCGATCCCCAACTCCGTGGGCCGGCTGGGCAGTCTGCTGGAGGCGTTCCTGCCCTGGCTCGGCCTGGTGGCCGTGGTCCTGCTCGCCGTGGGCCTGCTGCACCGCTCGGCCGTCGCGCTGCTGGCCCTCCTGCTGCCGGTGGCGGCCTGGACGTACACCTTCGGCGGGCTGCTGCTGCCCGGGGCGCGGCCCGGTCCGGGCGAACTGGTCGTGGTGCAGCACAACGTCAGCGACGAGAACGCCGACCCGGCGGGGACCGCCCGCGCCCTCGCCGACGCCGGTCCCGACCTCATCGCGCTGGAGGAACTGGTGCCCACGGCACTGCCGGTCTACGAGAGGACATTCGCCCCCGAGTACCCGCACCACGCGGTCCGGGGCACCGTCGGACTCTGGTCGCGGCACCCGCTCACCGGGACGCGCCCGCTGGACATCAAGCCCGAGGGGATCCAGGAGGACTGGAGACGGGGGCTCAGGACCTCGGTACGCACCCCGCACGGCGACATCGCGGTGTACGTCGCCCACCTGCCGTCCGTCCGCGTCGGGGCGGGCGGACTCGCGTCGCGGTGGCGTGACGAGAGCGCCGGCCTGCTGGGCCGGGCCGTCGCAGCCGAGCCGCGGGACCCGGTGATCCTGCTGGGCGACCTCAACGGCACGGTCGACGACCGCGGCCTCGCGCCGCTCACCACACGGATGAACGTGGCGGAGCGCGGGTTCGCCTTCAGCTACCCCGCCGCCTTCCCGCTCACCCGGATCGACCAGGTCATGGCCCGCTCGGCGACCGTCGTCGACATCCGCGCCCTGCCCGCCACCGGCAGCGACCACCTGCCGGTCGCCGCCCGGATCACCCTGGGCTGACCACCGGACCGATGGACTCCAGCGTCGGCACGACCTCCTCGATCGAGCCGTCCGCCGCGAACACCAGGCGGTCCAGGGTGGATTCACGGCGGACACCGTCACCGCGCGGGGTGCCGGGGCCCGGGATCGCGAACCGGTGGTAGCAGATGAACCAGTCGTCGGTCCCGGGGACGTTCACCACCGTGTGGTGGCCGGTGGCGAGGATCCCGTACTCCGGGCGCTTGCGCAGGATCACCCCCTTCTCGGTCCACGGGCCGAGCGGCGTGGGACCGGTGGCGTAGGCGACGCGGTAGTCCTCGCTGCGGGTGTCGTCCTCCGACCACATGAAGTAGTAGACGCCCCGCCGCTTGACGACGAAGGCGCCCTCGCGGAAGTTCGCCGGGGTGAACCGCCGCACCCGCGCCGGGTCGAACGACACCATGTCCGCGTCGAGCGGGACGCCGTACGCCTCGGTGTTGCCCCAGTAGAGATACGTGGTGCCGTCGTCGTCCCGGAAGACGGCCGGGTCGATCATCTGGCCCGCGTAGTCGTCGCGCGCGATGAGCGGCCGGCCCAGGGCGTCCCGGAAGGGGCCGGTCGGGCTGTCGGCGACGGCAACACCGATCTGCTGGTCGGCGCAGAAGTAGAAGTAGTACGACCCGTCGCGTTCCCCGGCGGCCGGCGCCCAGGCGTGGCAGTCCGCCCAGCTCACGTCCGACTCCAGGTCGAGGACGACGCCGTGGTTCTCCCAGGTGACCAGGTCGTCGGAGGAGAACACCTCGAACCGGCTGCCGCCCCAGCCCTCGAAGCCGTCCGTGGTCGGATAGACGTAGTAACGGCCGTGGAACTCCTGGATGTTGGGGTCGGCGTACAGGCCCGGCAGCAACGGGCTGCGCATCGCCACCGCCTCCACCGTCCAGGTGCGGGCGGTCCCGTCGGCCGCTGTGACGGTGTAGCTCCGCGGGGTGCGGAAATCGCGCGGGGTGCCCGAAGCGGGCTCGATCCGGGAGTCCGCCGACAGATCGAACTCCGGGGCGAGGGAGCCGAGTTCGGTGTCCGGGTGCACAGGCAGGACGACCCGCGACGCGGCGTCGTCGACGAGCGCGTACGCCTTCAGGCCCTCCGGTAGGCGTGCGTCGACGACGGACGCCGGCGGCGCGAACCCGGCGAGGAGCCGCTCGTACTCGGCCCGCGTCACCGGCAGCACCGAGCCGTGCCGCGCGCCGGGCGGCAGCGCGAACTCCGCACACGGCGTCCACTCCCCGGAGTCCAGGTCGGTGGTCTCGAAGGGCACATAGCCGCGCCCGCTGAACTCGTCGACGAACAGGTACCACCGGCGGTCGTCCGCGTTCGACCGGAAGACGATCGGCCCCTCGCCCTGCTCGACGACCCCGAGACCGATCCGGTCGGCCACGAACTCGTACGCGGTGTCGCGCAGTTCCTTCGACTTCTCCACCGTGATGAATTTGCCGCCGGGTGCGGCGGGGGAGTTGCCGCGCTCGTCCTTGGTGAAGCGGTAGTAGGTGCCGTCGTGCCGGACGACGGTCGAGTCGATGACCGAGTGGCCGGGGTCGTTCCACACGCGGGGCTCGCTGAAGACGCGGAAGTCGCGGGTGGTCGCGTAGAGCATCCTGTGGTGGGTGTCGGCGGTGTGGTCCGGGTCGTCCTCCGCGTACAGTTTCGACGCCCAGAAGACGACGAACGCGCCGAGCTCCGGGTCGTAACAGGCCTCCGGCGCCCAGACGTTGCCGGCCGTGCCGGGGGCGACGCGCACCAGTCGGCGGTCGGTCCAGCGCACCAGATCGGTGCTCTCCCAGACCATGAGCGAGGTGGATCCGGTGCGCTGCACCCGCTCCCAGTCGCCGTCCGGCTCACCGTGCATCCTGAGGTCGGTGGCGATCAGATAGAACCGGTCGCCCTCGGGGGCGCGCACGAGGAACGGATCGCGCAGTCCGCCCGTCCCGAGGTCCGAGGTGAGCACCGGCGCGCCGCCGTTCAGCTCACGCCAGCGCAGCGGGTCGTCGCCCCGGCTGAGCGCGAAACGGATCCGCTCACCGTCCGGGCTGCCCTCGCCGGTGAAGTAGACGAAGACGTATCCGGCGTATTCCTGCAAGCCGACCTCCAGCGCTGCGACCTTTTGGCACTTCCTGTGGGAAAGCCCGTCGAAGAGTGTTGCTATCTGTGTCGAGCGGCGTCAATCGGCACAGGGGCCCGGGGCGGCAGCGAAAGTTTCGGCGAGGGTGGCCGCGCGTGCGGTCAGCCCTCCAGCCTGCGCAGTCGTTCCGCGTCGCAGGTGCGCGGGCAGGTGGAGCAGGCCTCGTTGGGGCGGATCGTGTAGTAGAGGCAGCAGCCCAGACGGGTGCGGGTCGGGTGCTCGCGGCCGTTGCTCGTGCGGAGGGACCGGAAGTCGGCGCCGCCGGGGAAGGGCGCGTGGGCGGTGGGCAGGACCGCGGAAGCGGCCCGGACGCCGGCGGCCTCGTCGCCACGCATCCGTCCGAGGTACCAGAGGCCGGAGACCAGATCGTCGGAGACCAGTCCCCACAGCGCGCGCGAGCCCCGGCGGACGTACGGTCCGAGCGCCTCCAGCACCGGACCCATGTGGTCCGCCACAGCGGTCCGCAACTCGGCGCGCAGCGCCTCCTGGTGGGCGACGGTCCGGGCGCCGGGCAGCAGCGCGGCCGGGTCGCCCGGGAGGCAGACGAGCTCGGTGCCGGGGGTGACCTCGAACGTGCCCGACGTGAGGTCGACCCGTATGTCGCCGGGGGCGATCCGGGGCACGCGACGCTCCAGGTACCAGACGCCGCTCATCAGCAGCCCCACCGACCACGCGTAGTCGTGCAGGGCGCGGGAGGCGGCGACATGTCGGGGCGCGGTGTGGTCGTGACGTTCCCGGATGCGGGCTGCCTCCGCCTCCACGAAGGCCTCGACGTCCTCCTGGCCGCCGGTCAGGCCGACGGTACGGGCGGGCGATCGGCCGGGCCCGCCGATCCGTACGGACAGTGCCTCGCACATCGCGTCGAGACGGCGGTAGGCCGCGGAGAGGAGCACCGGGACGGTCGTGGCGGTGTCGGCCTGGGCGGTCTCCAGGTGGGCCACGGTCATGGGTAACTCCAGAGCGTGAAGGGGTTTTGGCGAGATGGGGAGGTAAGCCTTACCTTAGCTGCAAGATCGCGTGTCGATGACCATGTGGGTGTGAAGTAGTCGTGCACGCCGTTGACCAGTGAAGTCACTTGCGAGTTGATCAAGGGCGTTGTGGATCACAGCGAGTCCCACAGCTTTTGAAAGTTAAAAAATGCCTCACCTGAGCTCACGTGTCGTGACTGCGTCCGAACGCGCCGCGCCGACCGGCGCGCCCCCGCGTGCCCCCGCGTGCCCTGGTGGTGACGGGACTTCAGCCGCCGTGCACGGTCATCGGCCTCGCGGTCGGTGCCGCCCTCGGCGTCGAGGGCGCCGTGCCCAGGGCGTCGCCCGCGATCCGCTCGCCTCGCCGACCACCCTGGGCATCAACCCACCCCCCACCCGCTAGCGGAAGCCGTGCACCACCCCATGCGCCTGTACCTGCTCGCCCTCAACCCCACCGACTCCGTCACCGAGGGCTTCCTTCCCGCCGCCGTCCGGCTGGGCCTCGACGTCACCCTCCTCACCGACCAGCCCGACGCGCACCGCGCGGCCTACCCGGAGCACCCCGGGATCGAGGTCCTCGGCTGCGACGTACGGGACCACCGCGCCGTCATCACCCGGATCTCCACCCACCACAGGCCCGACGCGATCTTCACCAACAGCGACCACCTCCAGACCCAGGCCGCCCTGGCCGCCCACTACTTCGACCTCCCCGGCAAGGACTGGCGGGCCGCGCTGCGCGCCAAGGACAAGGGCGAGATGCGCCGCCACCTCGCCGCGTCCGGCGTCGACACCGTATGGTCCGCCGAGATCACCGCCCCCGCCGACCTCACCGGCCCCCTCGTCGCCGACGCGCCCTACCCCTGTGTCGTCAAGCCCCGCGAGGGCGTCGCCAGCGAGGACGTCGTGCTCGTCGACACCCCCGAGGACCTCGGGGCGCGCGCCGAGGAGATCCTGGCCCGTCGGCCGGGCGCCACCCTGGTCGTCGAGGAGTACCTGCCAGGCGAGCTCCACACCCTGGAGACCCTCGGCGACGGCCGTGTCCGGCATGTGCTCGGCGGCTTCCGCACCGAGCTGTCCCCGCCGCCGTACTTCATCGAGGAGCGGCTCACCTTCGTCCCGGCCCACCCCGAACCGGTCGTCGCGCAGGTGCTCGCCCAACTCGACGCGCTGGGCGTCGGGTTCGGCGCCTGCCACACCGAGTTCGTCGTCCACGAGGGCCGGGCCCGCATCATCGAGGTCAACTACCGCGCCATCGGCGACCAGTGCGACCTGCTGCTCGCCCAGCTCCTCGACGTCCCGCTGTTCGAGCACATCCTCCGCACCCACCTCGGCGAGCCGCTCCCCGCCGACCTGGGCATCCGGCGCGACGGCGCGGCCCGCCTGGAGTACCCCTGCGCCGACCGGGCCGGCACCCTCGTCGCCGCTCCCGCCGCGACCGACGTCACCGTCGACGGGGTGCGACTGACCTACCGCCCGTTGCGCGCACCCGGCGAACACCACGAGCTGTACCGGACCAACCGCGACTACCTCGGCGTCCTCCGCGCCACCGGCACCGGCCAACGGCAGGTGGACCGGGCCGTGGCGGACTTCCTCGCCGACCGGCGCTGGGAGATCCAGCCGTGACCGCCGTGGCCCCGGAGGGCACCCCCGAGACCGCCGTGACCCCGGCCGGTTCCGCAGCCACAGCAGCCGACACCACCGAAGCCGAGCTGCTCACCCGCGTGCTCGGCGCCCTCCTCCGTGAGGACGTCGTGGGCCTGCGCACCCGCAGCACGCTCGTCGAGCACCCCGACGGCCCCTGGCTGCGCCTGCCCACCCCCGACGGCGCCGACGCCCTCCTCCTCCCGGTCACCGAGGACGGCTTCCAGCACGCCTTCACCGCCCGTCTGCCCCTGATCGTCCGCGAGGCGGACGGCACCCGTCTCTCCACCTGCGACACCGTCCTCGCCGCCCTGCGCACCCTCGCGGACCCCGTCGACCACGACGGCTTCGACGCGTTCGCCGAGGAGTGCCGCCAGACCCTCGCGACGATGCGGCTGCACGAGGCGACGGCGGAGGAGATCGCCGAGGGGCTCACCGACCTGTACGGCGCCGACCTCGCCGACTGGACGGGGCTGCGCGGCGGCCTGGCGTACGAGACACTCGCGGCGCGCCTCGACCACCCGGTCTACCCGACCGCACGCGGCCGCTCCGGCCTCGACGAGGCGCAACTGCGGGACTACGCACCCGAGTTCCACCCGACGTTCGCACTCCAGTGGCTCGCCCTGCCCAGGGAGGCCGTCACCGTCACCGGGGACCTCCCGGATGGCTGGCCCACCCCCTCGGGGCTCGGGCTCGCGGACCTCGACCACACCCATGTCGCCCTGCCCGTCCACCCGTTGACCGTGGGCCCGCCCCTGGACACGGCACTGCGCGAGGTGGGGCTCGCGGGCCATGCCGTCCTCGCCGACCGGACGTACCTCCCGGTCGTGCCCACCCTGTCGATGCGTACGGTCGCCCCCGCCGCCGCTCCCTCCCTGCACCTCAAACTGCCCCTGGCCACCGCCACCCTGGGCCTGCGCAACAAGCGGTCCATCAAGCCGGGGACCCTCGTCGACGGTGCCGCCGGACAGCGGCTGCTCGCGGAGGTGATCGACCGTGAGCCGCGCTTCCGGGGCCGGGTGCTGCACGCCGACGAGACGGTGTACGCGCACGCCGGACACGAACTCCTCGCCGTCCTGTGCCGCCGCTACCCGACGGACCTCGACGACTGCGCCGTCGTCCCCATGGCCGCCCTCCTCGCCGAGGCCCCCGGGGGACGTCTGGTCGTCGACCATCTCGCCGACCGCTTCCACGGCGGTGACCCGATCGCCCTGCTCGACGCCGTGCTCACCCTGCTGTTCGACTGGCAGACCACGCTCTTCGGCTACGGCATCGCCCTGGAATCGCATCAGCAGAACGTCTCCCTGGTGTTCGGACCCGGCCCCGGCGAGCTGCGGCTGCTGCTGAAGGACAACGACGGGCCCCGCGTGAACCCCGCCCGCCTGGCCGCCAAGCTGGGTGGGGACGGGGGAAGCCGGGGCTTCGACGACGCCCGTACCTTCACCACCGGCGACCGGGCGGTCGCCGACCTCTTCACCACCATCACCGTCCATCTGTGCGCCGGTGCCTACGCGTTCGGCCTGGCCCGCCACGGCCGTGCCCCGCTGGGCCGGCTGCTGCGTCTCGTCCGGGACCGCCTCACCGAGGCCGTCGACCGGCTCGGCGGGGACGCTGCGGACGTCCTGCGCGCGAGGGTGCTGAACGCGCCCGAGCTGCCGGTGAAGGCGATGGTGACCGCCGGAACCCTGCTCAGCAAGGCCCGGTCGGGCGCCGCCGACATCAACAAGCACTACACCACCGGGCCCAACTACCTTCTGGGGGAGGGTGGTTCGCCATGACCGCCGAGGCGCTCGCGGTGTCGCGCCCCGCGTTCGGCCGCCGACAGGTGCACGCCGTGGCCGCCTGCTACTCCGTTGCGGCGTTCGCCGCGCTGGGGCTGCCGCCGTACTTCACCGGGATACTGCCCGAACTGGGCGACGGCGCCGCCCGCTGGGCGGGGGTGCTGTACGTCGTGCCCACCGTGTTCAGCGCGCTCGCGGCACCCCTGTGGGGTCGGCTCGTCGACCGCTTCGGACGGAAACGGCTGCTGCTGCGGGCCCAGTTGGGCCCCTGGAGTTCTTCTCCAAGGCCGGCGCCGTCGCCGCCGGAGTGACCGCCGCCGTGGGCAGCGCCCGGTTCGGGCCCGCCGCCCCGGTGCTCATAGGCGGCGGCACAGCCGCCCTCACCGTCTTCGCGACCCTCCTTCCCCCACATCCGCGTACCCGCTGGAGCCACTGAATGCCCCCGCTCACCGACACGCTCGGTACCACCCTCCTGCCCACCGCCGACGACGCGGTGGCCCACACCCTCCTCAACTGCCTGCTGCGCGAGGTGTCCGGCCCCGAACACCAGACCGCCGTCATCGACGGCCACCTCCTGCTGAGTCTGCCCCGCCGGGGCCTCCTCCTCCGCGTCGCCCTGCGCCGCCGGTCCCTCCTGGGCGCCCACCGCTTCACCGGCCCCGTCCAGGAGCCGTCCGACACCGGCTGGACCGCACTCGACTGGCGCCGTCTCGCCGAGTACACCCACGACGAACTGTCCCTGCGCACCGGCGTCCGCAACGACGAGTTCCTGCACCAGATCGACTCCAGCCACCGCACCGTCGCCACCGCGCTCGCGGCCCGCGCGGCAGCCACAGGCCCGCACGGGAGCGCCCCCCACGGGCTGCCGGACTACCTCGCCTCCGAGCAGTCCCTGCTCTTCGGCCACCGCTTCCACCCCACCCCCAAGGCCCGCACGGGCGACGCGGAAGCCTGGCAGTCGTACGCCCCCGAGGCCGGCGCCACCTTCCCGCTGCGCAACCTCGCCGTACGCGAGCACCTGATCGCCGAGGAGACCGCCGAGGAGGGCGCCACGGCCGTGCTCGACCGGGAACGAGGTGACGTCCCCGAGGGCTATCGACTGCTGCCCGCCCACCCCTGGCAGTACGAGATGCTCCGCGAACACCGGCTGCTGCGGGAGGCGTTGGGCCGCGGCGACATCCTCGACCTGGGACCCGGCGGCCGGGAGTACGCGGCCACCGCCTCCGTCCGCACCCTCTTCGACGGCGACGCCTTCCTGAAGTTCAGCCTCAACGTCCGCATCACCAACTGCCTCCGCAAGAACGCCAGTTACGAACTCTCCGGCGCCGTCGCGCTCACGCGCCTGCTCGGCCCCGCCCTCACCGACCTCCAGACCCGCTTCCCCGGCAGCGCGATGCTCCGCGAACCCGCCTACCGCAGCCTCGCCGTCCCCGGCCCCGACGGCACCCCCGACCGGGCCCTCCTCGAAGGCTTCGGTGTCATCGTCCGCGAGGGCCTGTCCCGGCGGCTGCTGCCGGGCACGACCCCGCTGCTCGCGGCCGCCGTCGCCGACGAGTACCCGACCAGCGCCGCCCACGTCTCCCGCCTCCTCGACGGGGCCGGCCCGCGGACCGCCCTGCACTGGTGGCGGGCCTACCTGCGCCTGCTCGTCCCGCCCGTGCTCGCCGCCTACTTCGACCACGGCGTCGTCCTGGAACCCCACCTCCAGAACGTCCTGATCTGCGTCGACGGCGACGGGATGCCCGCCCAGGTCCTCTTCCGCGACCTGGAAGGCACCAAGCTCGTCCCCGACCACCACACCGACACCCTCGCCGCGCTCCCGCCCGAGGTCGCGGGCCCCCTGGCGTACGACGCCCGGCGCGGCTGGGACCGGGTCGTGTACTGCCTGCTCGTCAACCACGTCGCCGAACTGCTCGCCGCGCTCGCCGACCTGCACCCGGAGACCGAGGCCGACCTGTGGGCGGCGGTCCGGGCGACCGTCCGCGACTACGCCGACGACGAGGGCTGCCCGCCCCGCCTCGCCGCCCTCCTGGCGGGCGTCCCGCTCCCCGCCAAGACCAACCTCCTCACCCGCTGGGAACGCAAGGCCGACCGCGAGGCCGGTTACGTCCGCCTCCCCTCACCCCTCGCCGAGGACGTCCTGCCCTGGAGCCCACGGTGAACCACGAACCCCGGACGAGCCACCGACGCGTCATCAACCAGGAGTCCACGATGACCCTCCCCACCGCCGCCGTACACGACCGCGTCCTGACCCTGCGGCCCACCGAACTCCCCGCCTACATCTACGACTTGACAGCCCTGCGGGAGCATGCCGCGCACGTACGCGCCGCGCTCCCCGAGGGGGTCGAGCTGTACTACGCGGCCAAGGCCAACCCGGAGCCGGCGATCCTGGCGGCGCTCGGCCCGTACGTCGACGGCTACGAGGTCTCCTCCGGCGGCGAACTCGCCCACGTCGCCGAGGCGGTCCCGGGCCGCCCCCTGGCCTTCGGCGGGCCCGGCAAGACCCCCGACGAGATCCGGGCCGCCCTGGAGCGGGGAGTCCAACGCTTCCACATCGAGAGCGCCCACGACCTGCGTGTGCTCGCCGAGCTGACACGCCGGGCGGCGCCGGCCACCCGGGTCGGGGTGCTGCTCCGCTTCAACCTCGCGGTGACGGACGGCTCGCTGGCGGGCAGCTCCCTCGCGATGGGCGGACGGCCCACCCCGTTCGGCCTGGACCCCACCCAGGCACCGGACGTGCTCCGCCCCCTCACGGACGGCACCCACCCGCACCTCGAACTGCGCGGTGTACACGCCCACTTGGCCAGCGGACTCGACGCGCCCGAACAACTCTCCGTGGCCCGCTCGATCGTGGAGTGGGCCACGGGCCTGGGCGTACCGCTCTCCGAGGTGAACGTGGGCGGCGGCATGGCCGTCGACTACGCACACCCCGAGAGCCGCTTCGACTGGAAGACGTACGGCGCGGGGCTGGCCCAACTCGCCGACGAGCACCCGGAACTGACGCTGCGTATCGAACCCGGCCGCGCGCTCACCGCGTACTGCGGCTGGTACGCCACGGAGGTGCTGGACGTGAAGCACAGCCACGGCGAGGAGTTCGCCGTGGTCCGGGGCGGCACCCACCATCTGCGCACCCCGGCGACCAAAGGGCATGACCAGCCCTGCTCGGTGCTGCCGGTGGAGGAGTGGCCGTACCCCTGGCCGCGCCCGGCTGCCGAGGGGGATTACGTCAGCCTGACCGGACAGCTGTGCACTCCGAAGGACCTGCTCGCCCGGGACGCCCACGCCCCCGGGCTGCGCGCGGGGGACCGGGTGGCCTTCGCCCTCGCGGGCGCGTACGCCTGGAACATCTCGCACCACGACTTCCTGATGCACCCACGCCCCGGTTTCCACTTCCTGGACCCTTCGATGGGGGAGTGTGACCGTTGACAGTCGGACGGGTCGGGCGCAGACTCAACCCCAGAAAGTGAACTGAATTTCACTAGACGAACAACGTCGGGGCCCGGGGGGCGGGACGCGGCTCGTCCTCAACGACGAGGAGTACTCAATGCACACCACCGTCGGCATCATCGGCGGCGGCCCCGCGGGGCTGCTGCTGGCCCGCCTGCTGCACAACGCGGGAATCGACAGTGTGGTTCTGGAGCGCAAGGACCGCGCCTACGTCGAGCAGCGCCAGCGCGCCGGGATCCTGGAGCAGGCCACCGTCGACGTCCTGCGCTCCGCCGGGGCGGGCGCACGGCTGGACGCCGAGGGTATCCCGCACGAGGGCATCGAGCTGCGCTTCGACGGCCGCGCCCACCGCGTCGACTTCCCCGAGCTGACCGGCGGCCGCCGGGTCTGGGTCTACGCCCAGACCGAGGTCGTCAAGGACCTCATCGCCCTCCAGCTCACCGACGGCGGCCCCCTGCTGTTCGAGGCGGAGGTGCACGCGGTGGAGGGCGCCGACACCGACCGGCCCCTGATCCGGTACACCCATGAGGGCCGCGAACAGACGCTGACCTGCGACTACGTGGTCGGATGCGACGGCTTCCACGGTGTGGCCAGGGACGCGGTCCCGGACGGGGTGCGGACGACGTACGAGCGGACGTACCCCTATTCCTGGCTGGGCATTCTCGCCGACGCCCCGCCCGTCTACGAGGAGCTGATCTACGCCCACTCCGAGCGCGGCTTCGCGCTGGCGAGCATGCGGTCGCCGTCCGTGAGCCGTCTCTACCTCCAGGTCCCGAACGGCACCGACCCGGCCGACTGGTCCGACGAACGAATCTGGGACGAGCTGGACGCCCGGTTCGCGCTGACCGCCAACCCGGGCTGGCGGCTCAAGCGCGGGCCCGTCACCTCCAAGGCGGTCCTGCCGATGCGCAGCCATGTCACCGAGCCGATGCGTCACGGCCGGCTCTTCCTGGCCGGGGACGCCGCCCACATCGTGCCGCCCACCGGAGCCAAGGGCCTCAACCTGGCCGCCACCGACGTCATCGTGCTGGCCCGCGCCCTCGCCCGCCTCAAGGAGACCGGCTCGACCGACCTGCTCGACGCCTACTCCGACACCTGTCTGCGCCGGGTCTGGAGGGCCGAGCACTTCTCGTACTTCATGACCACGACCCTCCACGCCGACCCGGGACAGTCCCCGTTCGAGACCCGGCTCCAGCTCTCCCAGCTCGACCGCGTCGCCACCTCACGGCACGCGGCGGCCGAACTCGCCGAGAACTACACGGGCCTGCCGCTCGACGCCGGCCTCCGGTCGTCGTAGCCCCGGGGCCGCGCGCAGCTGTGGGCGCTCCCCCTGTGCGGCAGGGGGAGCGCCCGAAAAGCTGTCGGTGTCAGTGGGCGCCGAGGCCGCCGCTGCCGAAGCCGCCGCTGCTGTTCTTGCCCCAGCGCGGCCGCTTCTTGTCCGGGCTGGGCCGGGTCCCCTGGTTGCCGTGCACCTCGTACGGTGTCAGCCGGCGGTCGCTCTGGGGGATCTCGTCCGGTTCGCGGAGCAGTCGCTCCTCGTGAACAGGGCCTCCCTCGGGGATCCGGGGCTGCTCGTCGGGGCGCGGTCGGCGCGGCTCACGGGCGCGCACCCGGGCACCCAGCCAGAGCGCGCCGATCAGCATGGCCACCACCACGACGCCCGCCAGGAACGGCGCGATACCGCCCAGTACGCTGCGTTCTGCGGCTATATCAGTCCATTCCATGTTCATAAGGGATGAATACCCCCAATATGTCGAGTGAACCGGGCCCGTTTCGTACGAGTCGTACGAGCGGCCCGGGAGCGGACGGGTGCCCTGCCCCACCCGCCGGGAAACGGAATCCGGCGAAACGCGTGCGGGGCGGGCGTCGCACCCCGTGTTCGGTGGGAGCGTTGTCGTGTTTGGCGGGGGCGCCTCCGGCTACCCGCCCGTGGTGACCACGACGACGACATCCCACCAGGAACTCATCCGGTTCCTCGAGGACCGCTTCGCGTGTGCGCAGGCCTGCACCGAATGTGCGCGTGCGTGCGCGCTCAGGGCGAGCCTCGCCGATCCGGACGGCCCCGAGGGCCAGGAGAAGATGCGACGCAAGGGCATCATGTGCGCGGAGGTGTGCGACGCCACGTGCAGGATGCTCTCCGAGCAGACCAGCCTCGACGAGTCCGCCATCCGCCTCCAGGTGGAGTGGTGCCGCACCGTCGCCCTGGAATGCGCACGCGTCTTCGACGACACCCCCGGCGCCGAGGACGGCGCCAAGTCCTGCCGCGAGTGCGCCCAGGCATGCACGGACTTCCTCGCCATCCTCCGCTGAGCCGCTCCGCCGACCCCGCGTGCCGTGAAAGGGGAGCGCCCCCACCTGTTCCCAATTACTGAAACACGTTCTAGCGTGTGCGCCGTCAGGTCGGCCTTGGGGAGCCTGGAGGCGCCGTGCACCTCGAATACACGCCCGAGCAGCAGCGGCTGCGCACCGAACTGCGCGCCTACTTCGCCGAGTTGGTCCCGGACGGCGCGTACACCCGGCATACCGACCCGGCGGCCCAGAAGCGGTTCTACCGCGAGACCATCCGCCGCCTCGGCGCCGACGGCTGGCTGGGCGTCGGCTGGCCCGAGGAGTACGGCGGACGCGGCCTGACCGCCATCGAGCAGTTCATCTTCTTCGACGAGGCCGCCCAGGCCGGCGTCCCCCTGCCACTGATGGCGCTCAACACCGTCGGACCGACGATCATGCAGTACGGCACGGACGAACAGAAGTCCTACTTCCTGCCGCGCGTCCTCGCCGGCGAGATCGATTTCGCCATCGGCTACAGCGAGCCGGACGCCGGCACGGACCTGGCCTCCCTGAAGACCCGCGCGGTCCGGGACGGCGACGAGTACGTCGTCAACGGGCAGAAGATCTGGACCACCAACGGCGACACGGCCGACTGGGTCTGGCTGGCCACCCGCACCGACCCCGACGCCCCGCCCCACAAGGGCATCACCATGCTCCTCGTCCCGACCACCGAACCCGGCTACTCCTGCACCCTCATCAACACCCTCGCCTCCCACGACACCACCGCCAGCTACTACGAGAACATCCGCGTCCCCGTCTCCCGCCGCGTCGGCGAGGAGAACAGGGGCTGGCGGCTGATCACCAACCAGCTCAACCACGAACGCGTCACCCTCGCCGCCCACGGCACCATGGCCATCCGCTCCCTGCACAACGTCCAGCGCTGGGCCATGGAGACCAAACTCGCCGACGGCCGCCGCGTCATCGACGTGCCCTGGGTCCGCCGCCGCCTCGCCCGGACCCACACGAGGCTCGACGCCCTCAAACTCCTCAACTGGCGCATGGTCAGCGCCCTCCAGGAGGGCACCCTCACCCCCCAGGACGCCTCCGCCGTCAAGGTCTACGGCTCCGAGGCCCGCCGCGACGCCTACGCCTGGCTCATGGAGATCGTCGCCGCCGCGGGCGCCCTCAAGGAGGGCTCCACCGGCGCGGTCCTCCACGGCGAACTCGAACGCGGCTACCGCTCGGCCGTCATCTTCACCTTCGGCGGCGGCAACAACGAGATCCAACGCGAGATCATCTCGTGGATCGGCCTGGGAATGCCCCGGGTACGGCGGTAGCCCGATGTGACCACAGACGCTACTTGTCACATACCGGGGTTAGTTGGCACCAGGATTCTAAGAAGTTGAGATGACGGCTGGACCGGGACACGACATCTGACGCCTCGCGAGGAGGACTGCTAGGGCGAGTATTCGGTCGTGATCAAGCCCGCTGGGAGAGACGCGACGACATCCACGAAGCCTTCCTCGGCCTCGCCACCTGCCTCATCACCCACCGCCACGTCCAATGCCTTTGTTAGGACCTCTAAGAGCAATGCCGTTGCTTTTACCGTGGGAGTAGGCTGGTTGGCAGTGGGTCCCGGGGGTGGTTGGGGTGGCTGCGAGTGCGTCTGACTTATCGGGTCTTGGTCTTCTGACCTGGGTGTATCCGCCGGGGTTGGTGGACCGGGTGG
>NZ_JAQYWT010000296.1:0-187950 GCF_036322545.1 Streptomyces sp. SP18BB07 | reverse complement strand
AGGCTCTGGAAGCTGACATCCGGACCTGGGTCAAGCACTGGAACGAAGACCCCAAGCCGTTCATCTGGACCAAGACCGCCGAAGAAATCCTCGACTCCCTCGCCCGCCTCTGCCGACGGATCTCCGGCGCAGGACACTAGCCCGGCAGCCGCTCCAGCGTCGCCGCGATCGCCGCCCGGCCGACGGCGTCGACGAGTGCCTGGCCGATCACCGAGACGGGCTCGCGGGCCGGGAGGACCAGGCCGATGCGTTCCGTACGGACCGGGCGGACCAGGGGGACGGCCTGCATACCCGCGGGGACGCCGAAGACGTGCAGCCAGGCGTGCGGCACGATGCTCGCCCATTGTCCGGATCTGACCTGCGCAAACAGAGAGGCGATCGAGTCGGTCTCCACCCGCGGGGTGACGGAGACGCCGACCGCCTCGAACGCCGCTTCGAGTACCTGTCGCCCCTGCATCCCGGGATGCAGCAGGCACAGGGGGTACTGAGCCGCGTCCTCCCAGGAGACCTCGGACGGGCCGGAGTCGTGGGCGGAGCGCTGGATCAGGAGGACGTAGCGCTCCTCGTACAGCGGAACGTACTTCAAGCCGTGTGCCACGACCGTGCTGTGATAGGTCACGGCGGCGTCGAGTTCGTACGCGCGGAGCCGGTTCACGATGTCCTCGGACCGCAGGTCCGCGAACACCTGGACCGTGGCCATCGGGTTGGCAGCGCAGAACGGCTGGGTCAGCAGCGCGACCGCGGTGGACGCGGTCGGTACGGTCCCGATGCGCAGCCGGCCGCTCAGCCCGGCCCGCAGCGCCTGGATCTCGCCTCGCATCGCGTCACGGTCGGCGAGGATGCGCTGCGCCCACAGGACGACGCGCTCGCCCTCGGGTGTGAGGCCGTCGAACCTGCGCCCCCGCTGGACGAGCGGGATGCCGAGTTCGTCCTCCAGTTTCCGGATGCCCTCGGACAGGGTCGGCTGGGAGACGTGGCAGGCCTGCGCCGCCTTCGCGAAGTGGCGGGCGCGGGCCAGGGCGACGAGGTACTCGAGTTGGCGCAGCAGCACGTGCCAATGATCCACCGCGTCGGGCCGTCCGGCATCGGCATCGGTCACGTGCACTGATCGGTGTGGCCTGTCAGGCGATAGGAAATTCCGCTTTGACCTGGACGTACGCCCTGCCGAAAGGTGTGGTGAGACGCGTGGGCGAGCTCACCGCCCGGCACGGAGAGGGCGTGGTGCTCGATGCGGGACTTCGACGAACCGATGCGGGACTTCGACGAACCGGTTGAGGACGAGCTGTCGGTGTCGGCTCCCAAGACCTGGGCGACCGGGGCGCCCGCGGTCGTCCACGCGCTGAGGTACGCGTTGGGCCAGACCTCGCCGAAGCGCACCGCGCTGACCCTGCTCAACATCAACCAGACCAAGGGCTTCGACTGCCCGGGATGTGCCTGGCCGGAGCCCGCCCCCGGGCAGCGGCATCGCAATGAGTACTGCGAGAACGGCGCCAAGCACATCGCGGACGAGGCGACCTCCCGGCGGGTGACCGCGGACTTCTTCCAGCGGCACTCGGTCGACGAGCTGAGCCGGAGGTCGGACCACTGGCTCAACCAGCAGGGCCGGCTGACCGAGCCGATGGTGCTGCGCGAGGGCGCCACCCACTACGAGCCGATCGGCTGGGACGAGGCCCTGGACCTGCTCGCGGGTGAACTGCGCGCGCTGGACCATCCGGACGAGGCGCTCTTCTACACCTCCGGCCGCCTGGCCAACGAACCGGCCTTCCTGCTGCAGCTGTTCGCGCGTGCCTTCGGCACCAACAACCTGCCGGACTGCTCCAACATGTGCCACGAGTCCAGCGGTTCGGCACTGAACGAGACGCTGGGCATCGGCAAGGGCAGCGTGGGCCTCGACGACCTCTACAACGCCGACCTGGTCTTCGTCGTCGGGCAGAACCCCGGCACCAACCACCCGCGCATGCTGTCCGCGCTGGAGGAGACCAAGCGGCGCGGCGGCCAGGTCGTCGCTGTCAACCCGCTGCCGGAGGCGGGGCTGCTGCGCTTCAAGCACCCGCAGAAGGCGCGCGGTGTCATCGGTCGCGGTACGGACATCGCCGACCAGTTCCTGCAGATACGCCCCGGCGGCGACCTGGCCCTGTTCCAGGCCCTGAACCTGCTGTTGCTGGAGGCCGAGGACAAGGAACCCGGAACGGTCCTGGACCGGGAGTTCATCGAGACGCACACCACCGGCTACGACGCCTTCGTCGAGCACCTGCGCGCCACCACGTCCTGGGACGCCGTCCTGGAGGCCACCGGGCTGGGCCGCGACGAGATCGAGCAGGTCCACGAACGCGTCCTGCGCAGCCGCAGTGTGATCGTCTGCTGGGCGATGGGCCTGACCCAGCACAAACACGGCGTGCCCACCATCAGGGAGGTCGTCAACTTCCTTCTGCTGCGGGGCAACATAGGCCGTCCCGGCGCCGGCGTCTGCCCGGTCCGCGGGCACAGCAACGTCCAGGGCGACCGCACCATGGGCATCTGGGAGCGCATGCCCCAGGCGTTCCTGGACCGGCTCGCAGCGGAGTTCCGGTTCACTCCGCCGACCAGGCACGGTCTGGACTCGGTCGACTCCATTCGGGCCATGCGCGACGGCCGCGCCAAGCTCTTCATCGGTGTCGCCGGGAACTTCGTACGGGCCGCGCCCGACAGCGACGCGACCGAACGCGCCCTGCGCAACTGCCGCCTGACCGCGCACATCTCGACCAAGCTGAACCGCTCGCACGCCGTGTGCGGCCGTACCGCCCTGATCCTGCCGACGCTCGGCCGCAGCGACCGGGACGTCCAGGCGGGCGCCGAGCAGTTCATGACGGTCGAGGACTCCATGAGCGAGGTCCACGCCACACGCGGTCGGCTCGCGCCCGCCTCGCCGCACCTGCTGAGCGAGGTCTCCATCATCAGCCGCCTCGCCCACCGGGTCCTGGGCCGCGAACCGGGCATCCCCTGGGAGGACTTCGAGGCCGACTACGACACGATCCGCGACCGGATCGCGCACGTGGTCGACGGCTTCGAAAACTTCAACGAGCGGGTACGGCGCCCGGGTGGCTTCCGCCTTCCCAACCCGGTCAACGAGCGGGTGTTCCGCACGCCCAGCGGCAAGGCCGTCTTCTCCGTCAACGACTTCACGATGCTCCAGGCGCCCGAGGGGCATCTCGTTCTGCAGACGTTGCGGTCGCACGACCAGTGGAACACGATCCCGTACGCCCTGGACGACCGCTACCGAGGCATCAAGGGCGGCAGACGCGTCGTCCTGGTGAACCCGTCCGACCTCGCCGGCCTCGGTCTCACGGACGGCAGCCTCGTCGACCTGGTCAGCATCTGGTCCGACGGCTCGGAGCGCCGGGCCGCCGGCTTCCGGGTCGTCGGCTACTCCACTCCCCCGGGTTCGGCTGCCGCGTACTACCCGGAGACCAACGTCCTCGTGCCGCTCGACAGCGTCGCGGACATCAGCAACACCCCGACGTCGAAGAGCGTGATCGTGCGCCTCGAGCGGCGGCCGAAGGCGAATCCATAGGCCGGCGTTGAGGGCCGGGTGCGGTGGGCTGCCGTCCAGCGGTGGGGCCGGACCTCGGTAAATGGTGGCTGTGCCCCCATGAGCCGCAGTCATGCCATGAGCATGCTGATTCCGTTCGCCGGTGGTCGCCCGACGAGCGACCTGTGGCGGCCGATGCGCGGTCGACGCGCGGCCGGCGCACCTGAACGGGCCTGACCGGTCACCGAGCAGCCACCCCGCCCCGGCCGTCGGTGGTCAGTCCTTGCCGCGGACGACGGCGACGGGGCTGTGGGCGTGGTGCAGGAGTGCCTGGCTGACCGATCCCAGGAGCAGCCCGAGAAAGCCGCCGCGCCCTCGGGCGCCGACGACCATCAGCTGTGCTGTCCTGCTCGTCTCGATCAGTACTTCGCGGACTTCGCCGCTGATCACGTCGTGCCTGACCATGACGTCGGGGTATTGCTCCGCGTGGCCCACGAGTGCCTGGGCGAGAAGGCGTTCGGCGCTCTCCGTGCCCGTGCCGGGCGGTGCGTAGTCGGGCAGCCACGCGTGCACGCCGACGAGCTCGGCCCCGCGCAGGGACGCCTCGGCGAAGGCGAAGTCGACTGCCTTCTCCCCCATGGGCGAACCGTCGACTGCCAGCACGACCGGCCTCGCGGGATCGGGTTCCTCACCCCGCACCACCATCACCGGGCAGTGGCCGTACGCCGCCAGGGTCACGGCCTTCGATCCCACCAGCATCCCGATGAAGCCGCCCGTCCCATGGGAGCCGACCACGAGCAGGTCCGCGGTTCTGGACTCGGCCTCCAGCACCGCCGCCACCTCGCCGGTCATCACCGCCTCGGAGACCTCCAGCTGAGGTGCCACGCTCTTGGCGCGCCGCGCGGCCTCCTTCACCAGGTCCCGCAGCGGCGCGGGATCAAGCGGCGCGTAGAGCGGCCTGGCCGGACCGTCGAAGGCGTACACCACACGCAACTCCGCACGACGCCGCCACGCTTCCCGGGCCGCCTCGTCCACCGCGGCGAGGCTCTCCGACGAGCCGTCCACGCCCACGACCACCAGGTTGCCCATAGCGCCTCCCGTACTCGCCTCGGCTTCCAGCCTCACCCCAACGACGCGCCACTGCCATTCGCGTCCTGGTGGGACCCGGGTTCTCGGCGCGGACGCGCCGAACGCGGTGGGTCTTCGTCTTTCGTGGAGCCAATTTCAGTCACACCTCTGTTGCCTGGCCGAATCCAGTGCCAAGCTGTGGCCAGGTGATCTCCACTCCCCCGTTGGGGATCACCACCCCTGGCCCCGCCCGCGCGCTCCCGCCTGGGCGGGGCCGCGCCGTCCCTCCCGACCTCCCTACGGGAGGGCCGACGGCTGCGCTCTCCCGGGACCCGGTGGTGCGCCCTCGGCTGCCGTCCTTCACTCCACCGAGTGGCACTTCTCGGCTCTCCCCGGAGAATCGAAGGCGAGGCGCATAGCCTGCGCTCGTGCCGAGCAGGGCCAGGAACCGTGCCGTCGGCCCCCATCAGAGACTGCTGTGCCGGGACGGTAGGTGGTGCAGGTGCCCATTCCTCATGTTCCGCATGACCCGCACGGGGTGTCCGGTGTGCGGCATCACGGGCGGGCCACGAAGGCACTGGACGACGGCCTGGCCATCGCAGTCATCGATCCCGCGGGTCTTGTCGGTCTGTGGAGTCCCGAGGCGCAGGCACTGACCGGACACGCGCCCTCCGAGATCGTCGGCCGCGACCTCTCCATGCTCGCCGACCAGCCGGCCGGCCACGGCCACGCACTCGTCGCCGAGCTGGTCCGGGCCGGCGGTGCGGTCCGGGTGGACCGTCTGCGCTGTGCGGACGGGACCTGCCGCAGTGTCCGGTGGCGGGCCGTCCCCGTTCCCCTCGCCGCGGGTACGGGGCTGGTCGCCGTGGCGGGCCACGACACCCAGGAGACGCACGGGTGCGACCCGGCGGCGACCGACCTGCTCCTGCACTCCTCACCGGTCGGCCTGGCCGTTCTCGACGGTGACCTGCGCTACCGCTTCGTCAACGGTGCCCTCGCCCGCCTCAACGGCCTGCCCGTGGCCGCCCACCTGGGCCGCCGCATCGTGGACGTCCTCGATCTTCCCGACCCGCAGGCGTATGAGGACATGCTGCGACGGGTGACCGACGACGGCGAGACGGTCACCAATCTGCAGGTGGCCGCGATCAGACCCGACGGCACTCCCTACGCGGCGGTGGGCACCCTCTTCCCGCTCCGGGACGCCGATGGGCGCGTCGTGGGGCAGGCCGGTGTGGTGCACGACCTCGGCGGCACGAGAGCGGAACTGCTGGACACCGCGCGGAGCCAGCGTCGCCTGGAGTTGCTCAGCCGCGTCAGTGCGAGCCTCAGTCAGGGGCTGGACGTGGCGGGCGTGGCGTCGCGACTGTCGGCGGCCTGCTCCCCGGCGTTCGCCCGCACCGTCACCGTCGACCTCCTCGCGAGCGCGGTGCGTCGCGCTCCGGACTCGTGGGCGCGCGACACCGCCCCACAGGACGCCGCGGCCCACCCGGACAAGTCCGCCCCACCGCAGGTGCACCCGCTGAGCGCGTCCGCTCACGACGGTTCCACCCACAGCGGCCGCACCGCCACGGAACGGGATCTGCCGCGGACCCGCGCGGCGTCAACCCCTGTCGGCGAGTGCATCCGCTCGGCCGACGCGGTCTCCTTCCACGTCGACGAGGCCCAGGAACCGCCGCACCACGGAATCGCCCTGCCGCTGCTGGCCGCCGGACACGTTCTGGGAGCGGTCACCTTCTCCGGCCCCACGAGCTTCGACGCCGACGACCTGCTCACCATGCGCGACATCGCCGCCCGCACCGCCATGGCGATCGACAACGCCCTCCTCTACCGGCGGGAACGGCTGGCGACGCTCGCCCTCCAACGCCACCTCCTGCCCGCTCGTCTGCCCGACATTCCCTGGGCCAGGACGGCGCACCGCTACCTCCCCGCCCAGAACGGCACTCTGGCCGGCGGGGACTGGTACGACATCGTGCGACTCCCCGGAGCACGCGTCGGCATGACGGTCGGTGACGTCATGGGGCACGGACTGGGTGCGGCTGCGGCCATGGGTCGCTACCGTTCCTCGGCTCGCGCTCTGCTGAGCGTCGGTCTGGAACCCGGCCAACTCCTCACCCGTCTGGACGGGCTGGGCGACGAGACGGACGACGAACTGCCCGCCACCTGCGTCTGCGCCGTGTACGACGGGGCCACCGGAGACCTCCGGCTGGCGCTGGCCGGCCACCCGCCCCCGCTGCTGATCCGTCCGGACGGCTCCGCGGAGATACTGGCGGCCGACCCCGGGCCTCCCATGGGCATGGGCCTCGATCACACGTACGAGAGCACCCACCGTGCCGTCCCGCCCGGAAGCCTGCTCGTCCTCTACACCGACGGCATGATCGAGGACCGCCATTCGCTTGTGGACCTCGACCAGGGAATCAGCATGCTCCGCCGGGCCGTTCACCACACCGAGATGCCTCTGGACGAGGTGTGCGACGCTCTCATGGCCGTACGCCCCGCCAACTCGGCGGACGACGCCACCCTGTTCGTGGCCAGGCTCACCCTGTCGCGCGTCCGCTGAGGGCTCGGTCCCCCGTGCCGATTCCCAGTCGCGGGACAACGCATTCCGGGGGACGAGCGTCAAACTGAGCGGCGCCGACGGGCGAGCCGGTGAGGATCGGGGGCGTAGGGATGAGCGGAGTGGTGATCCATCTTCCGAGAGACGAAGAGCGGAACAGGAGCGGCCCCGGCCAAGACGTGGGGAACGGGACCTACGCCGGGGCCGGGTGGCGACCGGAGCGCGATGCGGGGCCGGTGACCCTGCGGCTCGGGGCGGGTGACGTCGCCCGCTTCGGGCGCGGCTCGGCCGACAGCCCGGTGGAGCTGCGGCTCGGTGATCCGGCGGTCTCGCGGCTGGCGGGCGAGATACGGGTGACCGAGGACCACTGGCAGCTGAGCAACTTCAGTGCCACGCAGAGCTACTTGGTGGAGAACCCGGAAGGGGCGGGAGAGTACTTACGCGTCCCACCCCGCCGGGCAGGGGCACCCATCCCCTTCGAGTTCGCCCGGGTCGTCCTGCCGACCCGAGGGACGACGGTGAGCTTCCAGGTGTTCGCGCCGGATCACGTGTACCTCGACCCCGACCACGTACGAGGCGCGGGCGACCGGTGGGGGACGCAGACCCTCACCGCCTACTCGCTGGACGAGACCGCCCTCTACTTCCTGGTTCTGGTCGCGCTCTGCGAACCCCGGTTGCGCGACGAGTCGGCGATCGCCGTGCCGACCACACCCCAGGTCGTCGAACGGCTCAGCAGCCATCCGGAGCACCGAGGGCTCACCGCCCGGGCGGTCAGCTCCCACATCGACTACCTCGCCGAGGAGAAACTCCGGCTGGCCTGCCCCGCCACCACGGACGCGGGGCAGGGCGCCCGCCGCAACGGCAAGCGCGAGTCGATCGTCGGGCTCGCACTGCGCTTCGGGCTGGTCCGCGAGGAGCACCTCGGTCTGCTTCCGCCACGCGTGGCAGACGGGGCACGGGCGAGGGCGGGCGCCGAGTGAGCGCGCCCTCGGACCAGCTTCCGGCCGGCTACCGGGTGGGCGGTTGGGAGGTCGCACAGCGGATCGCGAACGGGGGCTGGGGCACCGTCTACGAGGGCCGGCCCGCGAGCATCACGGGCACGGGCCCGCGAGACGGGCGCGAGCACGTGCGGGAGGACGTGCGGGACGAAGTCGTCGCGCTGAAGTTCCTGCCCACCGCCGGGCTCGCCCCGCGTCAGGCGCGCGCTCTCGTGGAGACAGCCCGGCGGGAGACCGAGTTCGGGCGCCGGGCCCGCCATCCACGGCTGATCCGGATGCTCGACTCGGTCGTGCTCAGTGAACCCGGCGACCCCGTTCTCGACGGAGCCGTCGTCCTGATCATGGAGCGGGCCGAGCACAGCCTCCGTCAGTTCCTCGAACGGGACGGGCCGGGGCCGACGGAGCGCGAGAAGTCGCGGCTCCTGACCGAGATCTGCGAGGGGCTGGCCCATCTGCACGGCATCGGCTGGGTGCACGGCGACCTCAAGCCCGACAACGTACTGATCATGGCCGACGGCTCCGTCAAGCTCTCCGACTTCGGTCTCGCCACGGAGTTGGACAGCACCCACGGCACCCACGGTTACATACCGCCCCTGGGCACCCTCGACTATCTGCCCCCCGAGCGCTGGAGAGCCCCACTGGGCGAGCGCGGCGTGCAGGTGCGGCCCGGCGACGACATCTGGGCACTCGGCATCATGATCCACCAGATGTTCGCCGACGGAACCTCACCCTTCCCCGGGGCCACACCCACGGCGCGCGGGGCAACGGCGCAGGAGTACGCCCAAGGGCGCGCGCCACTGCGACTGGACAACGCGCTGCCTCCCCCGTGGCGGGAGTTGGCCGCCGACTGCCTGGCCCCGACGCGCGCCGAGCGCGCCGTCCACACCGCCGAGAGCCTGCTCGACCGCATGCGGACGGCCTCGGTTCCGGTAGCGGCGAGGTCCGGCGGACCACGGAAGAAGACGCTCCTCGGCCTCGCCGTCGCCGCCGCGTTCTGCGGGGTAGCCGCCGCCGGCTGGACGTACGCCGCGGAAGAGGAGCACGAGGAGGGGCACACATCCCGGCCGGCGGGCCGCATCACCGTGCACAACGTCGTGGAACTGTGCCGCGACCGGGCCGAGGACCGCCTCCCGGCGTGCAGCCTCGGCCTGGCCGTGGATCCCACGCTTCCCTACACCGTCGAGAACGTCGTGGCGACCCGGGTGTGGCACGGCGACGTCCTCTCCGTCGACTGCCACCTCCCCCGGGGGACCCCGGTCACCGACGAGAACGGCACCCGCTCCACCGGTTGGTTCCGGGTCCGCCTCCCGGACGGGGCACCGAGCAGCACGGCCTGGCTGCCCGGTGTACGGACGCCGGATCGTCCGGTGCTGCCCACGTGTTCCTGAGCCGTTACCCGGACACTTCGTGGTCCACCGCAACCAGCCCCTTATGCCCGGCCCTTCGCCCTGCCGTTCGCCCTGCCGTTCGCCCGGCCCTTCGCCGTGGCTACTTGTCCCAGATCTTGCGGTAGGCCTGGCGGTAGCCCTCCGAGTCCCAGGACAGGGCTCCGCCGCTGTTGGCGGCGGTGGTGATGTGGACGGGGGCGACGTAGTCGCTGGCGGGCTCGCCCGCGAAGGCGCGGTTGAACTCGTCGACGATCTGCCACCCCTGTTCGGACAGGGGCTCGGGCACCGTGGCGGACTGGAACTGCCTGCCGTTGATCCGCTCGAAGGCCGACGGATCGCCGTCACCGGCGCCGATGTTGTACGGGGCACCGCCGCCCTGGTGCCCGGCGGCGCGCAGCGCGGGCGCCGCGTGGTCGAAGTACAGGTCGTTGATGGCGGCGGAGTAGGACCATCTGTCGCCGAAGCGGGACCGGAGGGCGGCGACCCTGTCGACGGTCCTGCTGCCGGCCTCCGGGATCGGGATGTCCTCGTAGCTCAGCAACTCGACCTCGGGGCAGGTGGCGAGTTGCTTCTTGATCAGGTCGGACTTCCGCTTGGCGAAGGGTATGGAGGCGTCGGTGAACAGCACCACCCCGGCGCGACCGCCCGAGCGGGCGATGATCCAGTCGGCGCTGATCTGCGCGACGTCCTCGACCCTGGTGGTGACGTTGCTGAAGAGTTTGGGACGCGTGCTGGGCCCCGGGGTGGCGGTGGCATGCCAGCCGATCAGCGGGATGCCCGCCGCGTTCGCCTGCTGGACCTGCCTGGTCACGGACTTGGGGTCGAAGCCGCCGATGACGATGCCGGAGGGCTTCAGGGCGAGGGCCTCGGCGAAGGCCTCCCGGATACCGGCAGGAGTGCCTCGCCCGTCGATGGTGCGAACGTCCCAGCCGATGACCTTGGCAGCCTCCTGGACACCTTTGGCGACCCCGGAAACACCTGGATTGGTCATGGTCTGGGCGACGTAGGCGATGGTCCTGCCGGGAACGGCCTTCGGTCCCGTGGTGGGGCCGCCCCAGGGGGCGTTGATGTTCTCGGCCTCCTTGACCGCCTGCTTCGCCTCGGCGAGGACAGCGGGACAACCCGGCTTCCGCGCACCGACGGTGGACGCGTCGGTGGTCGAACCGCTGTCACAGCCGGCCACGGTGGTGGCCGCGACCAGGAGCGTGACGGCTGCCGCGGTCGCTCTGCGGGTGGAGTGCACAGGGGTCTCCTCAACTGGGCACGAGGGCGTACGGATTGCGTGGGGGGAGGAGAACAGGCCGACGGACGGCCGGAATCGCAACGGCGGCAGCACCTCGGGCCGCTGCCCGGCGGGGTGTCGCGGTGGGAATGTAGCAGGGCCCCTGACGGGTCGCTCCACGGGAGGCGCTACCGCTCAGTAGGCACCCGCGAACAATTCGTAATCAATTCTTGATTACACACAGGCTCAAAGCGATCACACAGGCGATAGTGTCCGACCGACCTGATCCGGACACATGACGCGATCCCATCGCTCGTGCCCCCTGTCCGATCGCTCGAGCCCGGCGACACCGCGGTCACCACTCACCGAACAGCCAAGGAGGTCAGCGTGCCCACGAACACGGTGGAGCCGCCGCCCGGCCGCACGGACCGGACTCCTGTGTTCCGCCGCAGGGCGGTCTCCGTTCTCGCCCGGTGGCCGTTCCGGCGAAAACTCAACGTGCTCGTCGTCGCGCCCGTGGCGGTCGTCGGCGCGCTCCTCGGCGTCGGCGTCACAGGTCAGATCGACCAGGTCCGCGACGCCGACCGGATCGCCGAACTGGTGCGGGACAGCGAACAGGTCGCGGCGCTCGCCAACGACATCCAGGCCGAACACCGGCTGGCACTGTTGCTGTCCGTGCAGCACGAAGCGGCCCGGCCCGGAGCCTCCCAGCCGTCGACGACGGCATACCGCGAGGCACAACAGGCCACCGACGAACGGGCCGCGGCCGTGCGGTCCGCGTTCGGGTCGAGCCTGCCGGCCGAGGAGAAGCAGGCGCTCGAGTACATCGCCGGCCTGGACTCCCTGCGCGACAAGCTCGCCCGGGACTACGTCCCGGCCGCCAACATCGACCCGGCCTACGCCGCCGCGGTCGGCTACCTCATCGACGGCATCGGCCTCGACCGCTTCGCCGCGTCCTCGCAGTCCTCGGTCACCAACCAGCTGGACGCGGTACTGCGGGCGGACGCGGCCCACGCGGCCTTCGAGAGCGCCGTGTTCTCCGCGCAGACCCGTGACGCGAACGCCCTGACCGAGTACACACGCGCCGTCGGCGCCCATGAACTCTTCACCCACCAGTCCGAGCGCTTCGGCCGTATCGCCGAGCCGAAGCAGATCCTGCTCATGGGCGGTATCGAGCGCGGGGCCGAACAGAACGCCCTCACCTCCCAGTTCGCGGAACTGCAGGTCGATCCGGGATCACTGCAGTCGCAGACCACGGGCGAACTGCGCGAGAAGATCGCCGCCGGAGAGCGGCAGGCCGACACCCGCCTCGGCATCACCCGGACCCTGATCAGGCAGACCGCGGCCCAGGCCGACGCCCTGTCCGGGAACGCCCTGTACAAGGCATGGCTGATGCTGGCTCTGGCGTTGCTCGGCTTCGCCGCCTGGCTGGCGTTCTGCGTGCTGGTCCGGCGCTCGGTCGTCCGCCCCCTCATGGCCCTGACCGGTTCCGCCCAGCGGGTCGTCGCGGCCGCGGGCGAGGAGCTGGCCCGCGTGGCGGACGACGAGTCCACCGACACCGCCCCGTTCCGGCCGCAGGCCATCCCGGTCCCGGTCCGCGACGACATCGGCGAACTGGCCGAGGCGTTCAATCATGTGCAGGTCACCGCCGCCGCGCTGCTGGAGAGGCAGTTGCTGAGCCGACGCAACGTCGCCGAGATGTTCGGCAATGTCGGGCGCCGGGTCAGCAATCTGACCACTCGCCAGCTGTCCCTGATCGACGCCGTGGAACGCGAGGAGACCGACCCCGAGCTCCTCGACCGGCTCTACCGCATCGACCACATCGCGGTACGGCTGCAGCGCAACGCCGACAGCCTGATGTTGCTCGCCGGGATCCGGGAGACGGACGTCGAGGCCCGGCCGACCACCCTGGCGGACGTCATACGCTCCGGCCTCGGCCGCATCGAGGGGTTCCAGCGGGTGTCCCTGCGGTCCGAGACGGACATCACCGTCGGGCCCGACATCATCGGCGATCTGACACTGCTGCTCGCCGAACTGCTGGAGAACGCCGTCTCCTTCTCCCCGTCCCACACCCCCGTCGAAGTGGTCGTGCGGCCCGGCACCGATGTCACCGAGGACGGCGGCGCGCTGATCGAGGTCATCGACCACGGCCTCGGCATGAGCGGGGAGCGTCTCGCCGAGGAGAACGCCCGCCTCGTCCGACGGGAACGGCTCGACCTGGTGCCGACCAAGGTGCTCGGCCTCTTCGTGGTCGGCAGTCTCGCCCGCCACCTCGGACTTCAGGTGACCCTGAGCCGTACACCGGGCGGTGGCGTCACCGGCACGGTCTGGATCCCCTCCGAACTCCTGCTGACCATGGGGCCGGACGACGGCACCACGTCCGGGACGGGGGCGGCGCCCGCCACAGGGCCCGAGGGGACGGCCCCCGCACCCGTACCGGTACCCGCCTCCGCGACCCTTCCCGAACGGCGTCCGACGATCGTGACACCCCACAGCGACCTGCCCCGGCGCGTACCGTCCCACCTCGGCCCGAACTCCGCCGCCCCCGAGGGGACGTCACCGACAGCCGCCCGTCCCCTGCGGCGACGGGTCCGCGGCGCGACGCTCACCGTGACCACCCCGGCGGCCGACCGAGGCACCCCGGCGCCGCGCCGGCCGCTGGACGCCGACGCCGTCCGCTCGGAACTCGACGAGTTCGAGGCCGCCGTACGCAGGGCGGAACAGGACGCGACCGCGACCCGGCACGAGACCGGCACCACCGCAACACCGGAATCCCCAGAAGGCCAGAAGGAGACGGGCAGTGACGACGTCGACAGGTGACAGCACCTCCGAACAGGCGAATCCCGCCGATCTGCGAACCGCGGCGGCCGACTTCACCTGGCTGCTCGACCGGTTCGCCACCGATACCGCGGGGGTCGTGGACGCCATCGCGGTGTCGTCCGACGGACTGCTGATCGCCGTCTCTCAACTACGCGACAGGGCCGACTCCGAGCGGCTCGCCGCGATCGTGTCCGGCGTCACGAGTCTCGCCGCGGGCGTCTCCGGCAACTACAGCCTGGGCGGCCTCAACAAGGTCATCATCGACCTGGAGGGAGGCCATGTGCTGGTGTCGGCCATCGGCAACGGCGCCGTACTCGGAGTGGTCGCCTCCAAGGAGGCGAAACTGGGCAACATCGCCTACGAGATGACCCTTTTCGCCAACCGCGCCGGGGCCGCGCTCACCCCGCAACTGGTGATGGAACTCAAGAACAGCGTCGGCTCCACACCGGCCGGCTGACCCCCATCCCCGCGAGGCAGGAGGTCGTCATGGCCGACGCTGGACGAGAACCACTGGAAGCAGCACAGGACAGCATGGGCGGCTCGCCCGAACCGGTCGACCGCGCCCCCGCCGTCCGGCCGTTCCTGCTGACCGCCGGCCGGGTGTCGGGGGCGGGCAGGGTGGCGCCGATCCCGATCGAGACGCAGATCGTGGCGACCTCGGCCGGACTCTCCGTCCTCGGCACGCTCGCCTTCGAACACCACGACATCGTGGCCGCCTGCCGGCAGCCGCAGTCCGTGGCGGAACTCGCCGCCCATCTGCGCCTGCACCTCAACGTCGTCCGGGTGCTCGCCGAGGACCTGTGTGCCGCCGGGCACCTGGCGGTCCATGTGCCAGGCGCCGGGACCGCCCAGGACATCACCGTACTGCGAAGGGTCATCCATGGTCTCCGTGCCGTCCCCGACTCACGGGACACGCTCCGTGACAGCGGTTGAGCCGCCCCTGCCGGTCAAGCTGGTCGTCGCCGGCGGCTTCGGGGTCGGCAAGACCACCACGGTGGGCTCCATCTCCGAGATACGGCCGCTCACCACGGAGGCCGCCATCACCGAGGTCGCGGCGGGCGTCGACGACCTCACCCACACACCCGGCAAGACCACCACCACCGTGGCCATGGACTTCGGCTGCATCACTCTCGACCCGACGCTGAAGCTGTATCTGTTCGGGACACCGGGCCAGGACCGGTTCGGCTTCATGTGGGACGACGTGGTCGAAGGTGCCCTCGGCGCCCTGGTCATCGTGGACACCCGCCGCCTCGACGACTGCTACGCCGCCGTCGACTACTTCGAGCACAAGCGCATCCCCTTCGCCGTCGCCGTCAACGCCTTCGACGGGGAGGTCGAACACGACCTGGACGACGTACGGTGGGCACTGGACATCGCCGAACACGTCCCGCTCGTCGTCTTCGACGCACGCAGGACCGGCTCCGTGCGCGACGCCCTCCTGGTCGTGCTCGACGTCGCCCTCACCCGCGCCGAAGCGACCGCGACGACCTGACTGCCGCCCGCCGATGCGGCTGCAGCCGTTGACCCGAACCGGTGCACACCAGATCGAGCACTGGTTCGATCATCCCGAGGTTCGGAGTCGCCTGGGCGACCGGTCCTGGATCCACCGGCAGCTGAACCTGATCGGTCAGGACCCCGGCACCCCCTTCCGCGGCGCGACGGTGCTGCGCTCCCACGGGTGGATCGGGCTGGACCAGGCGGGCACACCGGTCGCGTTCGTCCTCGGCGACGTCTACGACCGCTGGGTCCGCTACCACGGCGAAGGCCCCGAGGGTCCCCTCCTGTCCGACGCCGCCCCCCGGCGCGCCATGGGCCTGGCGTACGGGGTCGACCCCGAGCGGTGGCGACAGGGACACGGTCGCACGGCCCTCCGAGCGGTGCTCACGCACCCCGACGTCGGCGACGTCCAGTCGTTCTTCTGCGGCATCGAGCCCGACAACCACGCCAGTCGCGACTGCGCCGAAGCCGCCGGCTTCACCCTCGCCGACGTGGAACCGGACCACGAAGGGATGCTCTACTACCGCCGCGCCCGCCCAGGTCGGGCACCGACCCACGCTGACCCACCACCGCGTCACGCGCCTGCCGTATCTGGTCGCCTGCCGTTCGTGGGGGTACCGGAAGGCGCGCCGTCGGACTCGAGGTGGTCGCGCAACCACCGTTCCGTGTTGCTGACGTGCAGCAGCGCGGCCGCCTGGCTGAGTGGGGCGTCGCGGGCGGCCAGCGCCTCGTGGATCGCCTCGTGCTCCAGAACGGTCCTGGCGGCGACCTGCGCGTCGACCCGGCCTCGCCAGATCCGGGCCCGAAGGGTGCGGCCGGAGACCCCTTCGAGCAGCGCCAGCAGGGACTCGTTCCCCGTGGCCGCGACCACGGCGCGGTGGAAGGCCGCGTCGTGCGCGTTGAGCAGTTCGACGTCGTCACGGGCCTGCCGCATGGCGTCGAGGTGGTGTTCGACCTCGGCCAGTTGCTCGTCGGTGATACGGGTCGCGGCGAGCCCGGTGGCGGCGGGTTCGAGCAGCCGCCGTACCTCCATCAGGTCCAACAGCGCGCCCGCGTCGGCCTGGAGCAGTTCCACGGCACCGCCGAGGCCCTCCAGCAGTACGCTCGCCTGCAGACTGGTGACGTACGTGCCGTCGCCCCGTTTGACCTCCAGCACACGGGCGACCGCCAGCGCCTTTACCGCCTCGCGCGCCAGGTTGCGGGACAGCCCCAGCTGGGCCGCCAGATCGGGCTCCGGCGGCAGCTTCGAGCCGGGCGGCAGTTCGCCGGTCCGGATCAACTCACGAATCTGCTCGATGGCCTTGTCCGTGAGGGACACCGCGCCCCCTCTTCGTGCGTGCGTGCTTCCGGTGCCGAGCGTGGTGGTGATGATACTGATGACGTCCGCGCCGCCCTCGGTGAGCCCCTACCCCCGGCCGGGCGCCGCCGACCCCTCTGGCTCCTCGGCGCGTCCCCGGACCTCGTTGCGAAAGTCGATCGGGGTGCGGCCCGCGCGTTGCATGAAGAACTTGCTGAACTGGGAGGGCGTGACGAAGCCGAGGTGGTCCGAGATCTGCGCCGCGCTCTCGTCGCCGTGCGCCAGCAGACGCTTCGCCTCCAGCACGACCCGGCGGTCGATGAACTCCTTCGCGCTGAGCCCCGCGCCCGCCAGGGTCGCCCGGGCGAGGAGGTGTCGCAGAGCCGCGATGTGCAACTCCAGGGGCAGGTGGCCGAACGACTGGAACTCGTGACTCAGGTGGTCCGCGGCCATGGTCACCGCCTCGGCGTCGGCGGCGACGGGAGTGGTGACGACCGGTGCGTGCGGATCGTCGACCCTGGCGGCTGTCGCCGTGGCCGGGTCGAGCACGTCCTGCTGGAAGAGGATCAGGGTGCCCTCGGCGCGGGTGAGGTCGCCCCACTGGTGCACCTGGCCCGGGCGTACCCACAGCCAGGAGCCCGGGCGCAGGGCGTAGCCGTCGAAGTCGACGACGCGCCGGAGGCCGCCCGTGGTGAGCGTGAGTAGATGGTGGAAGTCGGGGCGCTGGGGCCGGGCGAGGGTGTGCTCGGAGACGCGCCGCCGCAGCTCGGCCAGCGACATGACCTCGACGCCTGCGGGCGTGCCGGCGGGCGAGGAGAACGGGATCTCCGGGATGTCGCGCGGGGCATGGTGTCGGCTTTTGGCCATCATCAGCCGCAAGTTTATGCAGTTACCACCCCACCCTCGGTGGAAAGCTCACCGTCGTCACCAAAGGAAGAGGCGTACACATGTCCGAGACAGCAGCAGATTCCGCCGCCACGATGGTCGTCACCGGCTCCACCGGTCGGCTCGGCGGGCGCGTCGCCCGGCGACTGGCCGAGCGAGGCATCCCGCAGAAACTCCTGGCCCGCAGCCCGGAGCGAGCACCTCGGCTGACCGGGGCGGTCGCCGTGCGCGGTGACTACGCCGACCAGGACGCCGCGCGGGAGGCCCTCGCCGGAGCCCGCACCCTCTTCATGGTCTCCGCCTCCGAGAGCGCCGACCGGCTCGCCCAGCACAAGACGTTCGTGGACGCCGCCGCGGAGGCGGGTGTGCGGCACCTGGTGTACGTCTCCTTCTACGGAGCGGCACCCGACGCCACCTTCACGCTGGCGCGCGACCACTTCCACACCGAGCAGCACATCCGCGCGAGCGGCCTGGCGTACACCTTCCTCCGGGACAACCTCTACGCGGAGTTCGTCCCCGATCTGGCCGGCGAGGAGGGCGTCATCCGCGGCCCGGCGGGAAGCGGGCGCGCCGCGTTCGTCGCCCAGGACGACATCGCCGACGCGGCCACCGCCGTGCTGTCGCGGCCGGACGACCACGCGGGCATGACGTACGACCTGACCGGACCCGAGGCGCTCTCGCTGGACGATGCGGCCACCGTCCTGTCGGAGCAGCTCGGACGCGCCGTCACCTACCGGCAGGAGACGGTCGAGGAGGCCTACGCCTCCCGTGCCTCCTACGGCGCTCCGGCCTGGCAGTTGGATGCCTGGGTGTCCACCTACACGGCCATCGCCTCTGGTGAACTCGACGGCGTCAGTGATGCCGTGCCCCGTCTCACCGGGCGTCCCGCCACGCCCCTCGCCGACGTCGTCCGCGCCGTGACGCGCTGATCCACTCCACCAGAGACCAGGCGTGTCGCTTTTTGACTATCAGCGGTCGCTGTTCCTCCGGGGTGACAAGGGCCCCTGCGCCGTGGACCGCTGGGTCGCCGTCGACTACCAGCAGCACAGCGCGCTCGCCGCCGACGGGCCCGAGGCCTTGCGGGGCCTCGTCGCCGGCCTCGGCGAGGACTTCCGCTACGAAGGCGCCCGGGTCATCGCCGACGGCGATCTGGTCGCCCTGCACGGCACCTACCACGGCTTCGGCCCGGACCCGCTCGTCGGATTCGACGTCTTCCGGGTCGACGCCGACGGCAAGCTGGCCGAGCACTGGGACGCCCTGACCCCGCTGGTCGGGAACACCGTCTCCGGCCGCTCCCAGACCGACGGCTCCACCGCCGTCACCGAGACCGACAGGACCGACGCCAACCGCGCCCTGGTGGCCGAGTTCGCCGAGAAGGTCCTCGTCGGCGCCGACCACTCGGTGCTCACCGACTACATCTCCACCGAGACCTACCACCAGCACAACACCGATGCCGCCGACGGACTCGACGGCTTCGGGGCGGCCGCGGCCAGGTGGGCCGACCTGGGCAAGAACCTCGTCTACAAGAAGGTCCAAAGGATCATCGCCGAGGGCGAGTTCGTCCTGACGCAGTCCGAGGGCGAGTTCGGCGTGGTGGTCGCCTACTACGACCTCTTCCGGGTCGCGGACGGCAGGATCGTCGAGCACTGGGACGTCATCGCCTCCGTACCCGCCGAACTGCCGCACGGCAACGGCCTGTTCTGACGAACGCCCGGCTCGACACCGCCTGGATCCTCATCAGGACCCGGCGGCCTCGGTCGCTCGGTCACAGTGTCGTGTGTTCGCCGAGGTGCTGCTGGGCGAAGCCGAGGCTGTCCCTGGTCGCGCCCGCGTCGGGAGCGGCCTCCAGAGCTGCACCGGCGAAAGGGGGCCCGGCGATGATCGGCGCTGCCATACTCCACCAGATGAAATCGATGGACCCTTTCCGTGACGAAGCCCGTGACCGCGCGTTACCGGAGGACGAGGTCGAGCGGTGGCTCGGGGCCGTCCGGCCCTGTGTGATGCTGAGCCCGGCCGGTCAGGGGCCGCCCGACGGCGTGGTGGCGGGGCGGCTCGGCGGGCTGCCGGCTCTGCCGGAGGGCGAGCCCGTGCCGGACCTGCCGTTCCTCGCCTCGGTCGACCTTGCGGCGATCCCACCGGGCTCGACGGACCTCCCGCTGCCGGCGGACGGCACGCTGCTGTTCTTCGCGGACACGGAGGACCCGTGGGGCGACGACGACTGGTCCCGGCTCGTGTACGTCCCGGTCGGCACGCCCGTCTCCGAACGTGCCCCGGACGGGGACTGGCCGCCGCAGGTCCACCCGGTCCAAGATCTCCTTCTGGCGATCTCCCCCTCGCTGCCCAACCGCGGCTCCGACACGGAGGAGTTCCCGCACGGCGGTGAGCTGGGCTCGGTGTGGTGGAAGACCTGCGGCGAGATGCAGACGGACGGGCCGGTGCAGATAGGCGGCTATCCGTGGGTCTGGAACGCGGATCCCCTCACCGATCACGACCACGGCCCGGGCGACTGGGTGCTGCTCGCGGAGGTCGGGGGCGAGGACCTGACCGAGGGCGAACTGGGCATCGTCCACTGGGTCATTCGCCGGGACGACCTGGCCGCCGGCCGCTTCACCGAGGCCCGTGCCTGCTTCGACATGGCCGGCTGACGCAGCCGCACGGCCGTGCCGCCGCTGTCAGGCGCGCCATCAACGGCACCAACGGGCCACAGGACCAACGGGACCAACGGGACCAACAGCATCCGCGGCCTCAGCGGCAGAGCGCCATGATGGTGTCGTCGAAGTCGGGGAACTCCTCCGTGGCCAGCTCGATCACGGCGGCGGCCGGCCGACGCCGGTCCGGTGCGAACCGTTCGGCGACGGCCCTCAGCTGGGGATCCGGGCGCGGGATCCGGTCGGGTTCGTAGGAGGTGGCCGCTTCCCAGGGGCCGAATCCGCCGGCCAGCAACCACAGGAAGTCCCCCAGGTCGCGCGCCACGACACCGGTCTCGCCCTCGGAGCCGAGGAAGACGACGGGTTGATCGGCCAGGGGGCGGCCCGGCCGGATCAGCCAGAACGCCGCGTACCCGCCCGTGCCGTCCTGGCCGAAGACGCGGAAGGCGTCGCCGTCGAGTTCGCCGTTGCCGGTCCAGGCGCGGAACCAGTCGGTGGTGTCCTCGGCGGACAGGAACGCCTCGAACGGCTCGAGGTCGATCCCGTCACCGCCCACGTACACGAAGGGAACAGCCAGGGCTGCGGCGAGCGGGGCGGGGAACCGTCGATCATCGGCGGGTGTCACTCGCACAGGTTAGCGACAAGCCGGCCGGCGAACGACCGAGCCTCGGTCAGTGGTCGACCGCGGGCAGACGGGCCAGGCCGGTGTCGGCCATGATGCGGTCCACGGTCTCCCCGAGGGCGCTGTCAGCGCCGATGACGGTCTCGATCCCGCCGGGCAGCAGATCCCGGGGCCGGTACCAGTCCCGCAACCGGGTCCCGTCGACGACGTCGGCGATCGGCTTGGTGGCGTGCCGGGCGAGGGTCTCGTCGAACGGGACGTCCAGGTAGTAGCCGTGGGTCGGGCCGCGATGGTCGGCGCGGAGCCGGGCGAGCATGTCGCCGTAGCGGTCGGCGTACAGGATGCCCTCGACGACGACATGGAACCCCGCGTCGAGGGCGTAGCGGGCCGTCAGGTCGATCAGGCCGATGTTCGCCGCGCCCGGCCGGTCGTGTTCGTGGAGGACCGTGCGGCGGAGGTTGTCCTGGCCGACCAGGGCCAGTCCTCGGCCGAACCTCTCCCGCAGGCCGGCCGCGACGGACGACTTGCCCGAGGCACTGTTGCCGCGCAGCACGACCAGTCGGGTCTCTTCGGTGCCCATCATCACGACGATCACGCTACCGATGAACAGTGTTGGCGCAGGGTCGATTTCCGCTGCCGGGGGATTCCCGGCCGTCGAGGACTTCCCCGCTGCCTGGAGATTCCCCGCCGCCCGGGACTCCCCCGCTCCCGGGGGTGGGCAGCCCTTCGTCGAGCAGTGTGGCCACGGTCTCCGCGCAGCTTCCGCAGCCGCTGCCGGCGCGGGTGCGGTGCCGTAGCGCCGTCGGGTCGGTGCAGCCGCTGCGGACGGCGGAGCGGAGCGTGCCCGCCGGGACGTTGTGGCAGTGGCAGATCACCGTCTCGTCCGGCAGGGGTCCGACGGCCACCTGCCGCCCCGGCGGGCGGCCCGGGGACGACGAGTTCCTCGACGGGGGCGGGCAGCGGACGGCCGCTGCCCACCAGGGGGCGCAACGCCGCGTAGCCGGAGGAGTCCCCGACGAACGTCCCCCCGAGCAACCGCCCGTCGCCCGAGACCCGCAGACTGCGGTGGATCCCGGCCCGTGTGTCGAGGTGCGTGGCCTCGAACGCCCCGGTCGTCTCCTCCAGCCGATCGCCGAGGGAGGCGACCACGACGCCGAGCAGCTTCAGCCGGGTCGCAGTGTCCCAGCCGGTGAAGGTCCGTGTGCCGCCGGTCAGTCGGTCGGCGACCACCCGGGCAGGTGGTCGTAGTCGATGACCCGGCCGGCGGCCGTGGTGACCCGGCGGTGCAGGCGGTCGACCGTGACGGCCGGGTCGCCGAGGTGGGTCCGGATGCCGGTGCGGTCGGCGAAGCCGGGCTCGCCGAGGAGTAGGCCCGTGGGTCCGGTCCGCCGGAACAGGCGGTTCTCCGGGTCGGTCTCCTCGAAGTACCGGGAGAGCTGGAGGCGGTCGACGTCGGCGGCCATGTGGGTCGGTGGCCGCCGGCTTGTCGCTGGCGCCGTAGCCCCGCAGGTCAGGACAGACCACCGTGTGCTCGTCGGCGAGCCGCTCGGCCACGTGTCGCCACATCAGGTGGGTCTGGGGAAAACCGTGCAACAGCACGACCGGGCTGCCGCTGCCGCCGACAGCTGCAGCCAGCTCCACACCGTCCGCACCGGGAAGGCGGACGTGATCGAAGCCGGGAATGGTGAGCGTCATGAAGGTCGTCTTTTCGGCTGGGGGGACTTGACCGGATCAGCTTGGGCGACGGCGATCAGCAGCCGATCAGTACGGTTGGGCGCAGCCGGCCCCTGGCGCGGAGGATGGGGGCATGCGAATCAACGTGCTCGGTGCCGTGCAGGCCTTCCGCGACGACGGCAGCCCGGTTGACCTGGGCGGACCCCGCCATCGTGAGGTACTCGCCCGGCTCGTCGCCGCCGAGGGACGGATGGTCACCACCGACACCCTTGTCGATGACCTGTGGACCGATCCGCCTGCCCGCGCCGTTGGTGCTTTGCGTACGTTCGTCGCCGCGCTGCGCCGCGCCCTCGAACCCGACCGACCGCCCCGCAATCCGCCGCGCGTCATCGTCACCGAAGGTCCCGGCTACGCGCTGCGCCTGTCGCGCGAGGACGTGGACGTCCGTCGGTTCCAGGACACCCTGGCCCGAGCCCGCCGCAACCCCGCCGCGGTGACCGACCTCGGCGCGGCACTCGCGGCCTGGCGCGGACCCGCCTACGCCGATGTGACCGGCTCCGCATGGGCGCAGCGCGGGCGGACCCGGCTGGAGGAACTGAGGTTGGAGGGGGTGGAACTGCGCGCCCGCATCCTCCTCGACTCCGGGGAAGGGGCCGATCTCGTCGCCGAACTGGGTGCCCATGTCGCCGAACACCCGTGGCGCGAGCCGGCCTGGGAGCTGCTTGCCCGCGCGCTGTACCGCGCGGGCCGCCAGGCCGACGCGCTTGCCACCCTCCGCCGTGCCCGCGCGATGCTCGTTGACCAACTCGGACTCGACCCCGGTGGCGACCTTCAGCGCCTGGAGACGGACATCCTCAACGGGTCCGCGCCCCCCCCCGAAGCAGCACGTACCGCGTGGACCGGCCCTGGTGTCCGGCTCGGCCCGCGCACCACCGTGGATCTGGCCCGCACCCTCGCGCTGGCGGGTGGCGACGCCCTCGTCCACTCTCGGCGCGACCGCCTCGCCGCCATCCAGGCGGCGGAACGCACGGGAGACCTCTCCCTGACCGCCCGTATCATCGGCGCCTACGACGTGCCCGCCCTCTGGAGCCGGGCCGACGACCCCGCGCAGTCCCGCGCCGTCGTCGCGGCTGCCGAGCGCACGCTCACCGGGCTCGGCCCAGACGGCCCCGCCGACCTGCGCGCCCGCCTCCTGGCCACGGTCGGTGTCGAGAGCCGCAGCGCCGATCTGTCCGGGACCGAGCTGAACCACGCGCAGCAGGCGGCGCGACAGGCAGAGGAGTTGGCACGGCACCTGGCCGATCCCGCCCTGCTGGCCTTCGCCCTCAACGGGGTTTTCCTGCAGTCCTTCACCCGCCCCGGGCTCGCGGCAGCACGGGACAGGACCGGCGCCGAGATCCTCGACCTGGCCACCCGGCACGAGCTGCCGAACTTCGCCGTACTCGGCCGACTCGTCCGCCTGCAATCCGCCTCGGCCCTCGGCGACCTCGACGCCGCGACCTCACACGCCAATGCAGCCGACCAGCTCGCCGGCACCACCGAGGCGCCCCTCGTCTCCGTCCTCACCGGGTGGTTCAGGGCCCGTGCCACGGCCGCCCGCAGCGCCGAACCCGGCGGACCGACCGCCGCCACGGCAGCAGCGCACTACCGCGCTGCCGAGGACGCCCTCCGGACGGCCGGAATGCCGGGACTGCACCGCGGCCTGTTCCCGCTCGCCCTACTGGGACTGCGCCTGCTGCACGACCGGCCCGCGCCCACCGACCCGCACCTCGACTGGGGCCCGTACAGGCCCTGGACGCGACCCCTCGTGCTGCTCGCCCAGGACCGGGGCGAGCAGGCCCGTACCGCCCTCGCTGCAGTGCCCGAACCACCGCGTGACCACATGCAGGAGGCCATGTGGTGCCTGACCGCACGCGCCGCCGTACGCCTCGGCGAGCGCGGAATCGCCGCGCACGCTGCGGCTGCCCTGCGTGATGCCTGTGCAGAACACGCCGGCGCCGCCAGCGGAATGCTGACCCTGGGCCCGGTGGCGCGGTACCTGGCAGAGGCGGAGGCATGCGCCGGAGCGGGATAAGCGACCGCAGTCCGCGAACGCCGAGCCCGCTCGACCGCAATTACATCCGGGAGAAGACCCTGGAGGGCCAACAGACCGCCGCAGCCAAGGGCAACCACGGCGGACGTCCCAAGGTCATCGACGACGACATGCTCACCTTCGCTGTCGCACTGAAGAACGAGGGCGTCCCCGTCCCTGACATCGCGAAGAAGCTGACGATCAAGACGGGCAAGAACGGGAGGTCCGTCCCTCCTCCTCTGCCCGGAGCAGCTCTTTGCCCATGGCGTCCCGCGCCCCACCCGAGACGACGTGCACCGTCCACGGCTGGGTATTGCTGTTCGAGGGGGCCGTCTGCGCTGCCGTGTCGTCGGCAGCGTGATCAGTCTGATAGCGATCCTGGACCCCCTGCGTCGGTGCTGGGCCTCCACGGCTCGTCGGTGCAGCGCTGCCAGAGCAGCACCCGATCGTTCCACACGTACCGGAGTACGCGTTCCCGTCCGTCGTCCACCCGCACGCGCTTGGAGGACGTGGCCCATACATCGCTGGAATCCACCCAGATGTCGTGCACGTTGTAGCCGCACACCCTGCTTTCCCAGGTGACAGTCAAGTCGGCGATCACCGGATCAGCCAGGTCCAGACGACCGAACTGGGCAACTGCCTTCGCGGGCAGCAACGGGTGAACGACGACAACGGCGTTGTGTGCAGTGGACAGACGTAACACACCGCCGTCGGAGGGACGGGCGGCGGCGAGCGTTCGTATCGCCCCCAGGAAGGCCGGAGCCGCCGAGATGGCGTCCTGCGTGCGTGCACGGCTACCCCGCTGCCCCAGCCTGTCGCGTACGGCCTGAACACTCTGTTCGCCCAAACGAGTACCTACCGCGCCGAGGAACGCCGAGGCCAGGAGCCCGCCTCCCGCTGCGACGGCGACCAGGAGAGCATCCCATCCGTCGTCGGATTCCTCACTGACCGCCAGTTCTCCGGATCCTCCGGGGCTTTCGGGTTCGTTGCCCCAGTCGTCTGCGCTGTCGTCCATGTCGTAGTAATCGCTCATCAGTCCCCCCAACAGCCATGTGCACGTTGATGCTGCACCGCAGACTGGCCCGCGAGTACGATCACCGGCCCGACACGTCCGCCTCGCGCGTCTACTGGGCCTCGATCGCGAACATGACCCGCCGCCTCACCACACCGAGTCCAGCCTGGCGCGACGCCCTCGGACTGGCCGCGTGAACGTCCTCGATCTCCTGGCCGACCTCCAGGCCCAGCACGACAAGACCGCAGCCCGTGCCGACGAACTGCGTGACCAGATCCAGCACTTGACCGCCGCCCTGACCGAGACCGAAGCGCGACTCGCGAACCTGGTCACCACCCGGAAGGTCATCGCCGAACTCGCACCGGCTTCAGGCCAACCCGCACCACCCGAGACGAACACCGCCTACCAGGCCATCGTGAAGACCTTCAACCAGCATCCCGATCAAGAGTTCCGAGCCCGTGAGCTGCGCGAACGCCTCGGCATGCCCACCGACGAGGCATCCGTCAACATCACCCGCAGCCGCCTCGGACGCCTCACCCGCCAAGGCTTCCTCACTCAACCCGGACGAGGCCGCTACCAGAAGCGGACTTAACGTCCACTCAGATGGCGGCGCTGCGTCTGTTCCTCGGCCTGGTCGGCCAGCTGCGGGTGCCGGTGGCGGCAGGGCTGGCGGAGCAGGCGTGTACGGCCCGCTGTGATCGCAGCGCGCGGCGGTGGCTGTTGTACTTGACAGCCGAGCAGATGGAGTCAGTGGCGTACGGGCTCTGGCTGCATCGGATGACTGGATCGGCGATGGAAGCCAACCACTTCGCCCGCAACTACGGCATCACCCACCACCCCGCTCCACACTCCCGGTCGGTAGCCCGTTTGTAGGGGGTTCTGCCCTGCGACGTATGTGGACTCGTGTGGAGTCGTCTCCGGTGTCGTGGGTCAGGCCGCTTGGTCCCACCGCACATGCAGGGTGGTGGGTTTGCGGAAGACCAGCCCGTAGGGGGCCGCGGGGTGGCCAGGGTCGAGGCGCAGTGCGGGGAGGCGTTCGAGTAGGTGCTGGAGGGCGATGCGGGTCTCCAGTCGGGCGAGGTGCGCCGCGAGGCAGTAGTGCGGGCCGTGTGCGAAGGCCAGTTGCAGACGCGCGTTCTCGCGGCGGACGTCGAACAGGTCGGGGTCGGAGAAGACGGCCGGGTCGCGGTTGGCCCCGGTCAGGGAGACGGTGACGAGGTCGCCGCGGTGGATCGTGGCCGGGCCGAGGACGGTGTCACGGGTGGCGTAGCGGTCCACGACCGCCGCGCCGGGTTCGAGGCGCAGGGATTCCTCGATCGCGCCGTCCAGCAGGTCGGAGTTGGCCCGGACAAGGGCGAGTTGGTCGGGGTGTCGCAGCAGGTGCAGCAGCGCGTTGGTGATCATCGCTTCGGTGGTCTCGATGCCTCCGAACATCAGTACGGCGGCATTGGATGCCACCTCGGGCACTGTCAGCTGCCCGGCGGCCGAGACCAGGAGAGAGGAAGCGTGCCGGTCGGCCACGGTGACTTCCACCGCAGTTCTCAGCTGCGCGTACGCCGCGAGACCCGCGGGGCCCGCCTCGTGGCCGGCGGTGATGTCCGAGACCGACTGCACGATGGAGTCGTACCAGGCGAGCACTGTCTCCCCGTCGGTGCCGACCAGCCCCAGCGCCTCGGTCACGACCGCGACCGCAAGGGGGCCGGCGAAGGCACGTCGCAGGTCGACGGCGCCCGCCGGCTCCAGCCCGGTGATGAGCCTGTCGGTCTCCCGCTCTATGAACGCGGCGAAACCGTCACGCACGGCCCGGGGACGGAAGGGGGAGTTGAAGGGCTCTCGGTGCCGGGTGTGCTGGTCGCCGTCGAGCGAGAGCATGCTGGGGCCGACGATCTGTGCGGTGGAGAACCGGGGGTCATCGACAGTGAAGGTCGCGGCGTCCCGCATCACGCTGAGGGCGAGATCACGGCGGGTCACCAGCCAGCCGTCCAACTCGGGGACCCAGGACACCGGCTCCCGCGCACGCAGCAGCGCCAGCCGCGGATGCGGGTCCCGGGCGAGTTCTGCGAGCGTGGTCGTGGCACCGAGCGGACAGGATTCGACGACGCTCGTGGCGCGCCTGTCGGGCAGGGATGAACCGTTCACGCTGCTGACGCTAACAAATCGCTCCGATATGCCGGGCTGGAGCCGAGGACAGCAGCCGGACCTGGTTCTGGGCGTGCCTGGCGGCATGGACCCGGTACAGGTGACCGGGAGCATCCCGAGTCTCGCCGCCTACGCGACCGGGCGCCCCGTACCCCTCCGTCCTACCGGCGGCGGATAGGTACCCCGGCCGCCCGCGTGACTGTGAGCGCCACCCTGCGGATCCGCTACGAGATACGAGCCGACCTCCACCTCGGACTGCTCCAACTCGCCTGCAGCATCATCTGCTTGAGACGGCTCCGAACCTCATTCCTAAATGATCAGTTAGACGTCGTCTCATTTGGTGAGTCTGCGGTAGCAGATGAGGCTGCAGGCGATGGCGGTGAAGGCCAGGAAGTGTTCGGCCTTGCGTTCGTAGCGGCGGTGTAAGCGACGGCAGCCGCCCAGCCAGGACATCGTGCGCTCGATCGTCCAGCGGTGCCGGCCCGGTCGGGTGGAGGACTCGATGCCCTTGCGGGCGATGCGGTGCCGGATGCCTCGCTTGCGTAGCCAGCGGCGCAGGTGGTCGTAGTCGTATCCCTTGTCCGCGTGCAGTTTGGCGGGCCGTCGCCTGCGCGGGCCGCGGCGAGAGCGGATCGGCGGGATGCCGCGCACGAGCGGCTCGAGTGCCTGGCTGTCGTGCAGGTTCGCGCCGGAGATCCCGATCGAGAGGGGTAAACCGGTCCGCTCGGTGATCAAGTGGATCTTCGAGCCCTTCTCGCCCCGGTCCACAGGATTCGGACCTGTCAGGTCCCCCCTTTCAGGGCCCGCATGTTCACCGAGTCGATCGCACACCGCGACCAGTCCAGGTCTCCGCGCGAGCCCAGCTCGTCGAGGATGAGGCGGTGCAGCTTCGCCCAGACCCGGGCGGCACTCCACTCGATGAAGCGCCGGTGCGCGGTCGGCCCTGAAGGGCCGAAGACCGGCGGCAACTGCCGCCAGGTACAGCCCGTCGTGGCCACGAAGATGATCGCGGCCAGCACCTCGCGATCCCCGTATCGCCGCCGACCGCCGCCCTGCGGCCGCGATGGAGCAGGCGGGACCACCCGCTCGAACAGCTCCCACAATTCATCCGGTGGCGTTCGGCGCCGATCTCGTCGGCCACCGCGGACGCGACCTCGGTGGCGAAGCGGATGCGGTTGGCGATCGGGCCGCGGTAGCGGTCGGTGCGCTGATTGGTGTTGCCGGCGAGGAACTGGTGGACGAGGTAGCCGTTGGCGCCGTGGATCTCGACGCCGTCGAAGCCGGCGGCGACGGCCGCCGACGCCGCGTGCCGGAACTCGTCCACCACACCTGCGACCTCTCCAGTGGTCAGCGCCCGTGGGGTGGGCATGTCCTGCAGGCCGGAGGCGGTGTACATGCCGCCCTGGGGCCGTACGGCCGAGGGGGCGACCGGCTGGCGGCCGTGCGGGGTGTTGTCGGGGTGCGAGATGCGGCCGGTGTGCATGAGCTGGACGACGATGCAGCCGCCGGCGGCGTGCACGGCGCCGGTGACCTCCTGCCAGCCGGCGATGTGCGCCTCGGTGCAGATGCCGGGCGTCAGCATGTAACCCTGTCCGCCGGCGGAGGGCTGGGTGCCCTCGGTGATGATGAGGGCCATTGAGGCGCGCTGACGGTAGTACTCGCGGTTGAGGTCGGTGGGGACACAGTCCGCCCGCGAGCGGTCACGGGTCATCGGAGCCATCACGAGGCGATGCGGAAGCTCGATCGCGCCGACGGTGACGGGGGTCCAGAGAGTCAGAGTCATTGTGTTCTTTCCGTGCAGTGGGTGGCTGGGTGGTCGCGGTTCAGATCGACTTGAGCACCCGGACCCGATCGGCGATGGCACGCCGGGCGACGTCGGAGGTGAAGGCGATGGAGTCGAACTCGTGCGGGGCACCGGGGTGCAGGTGGAATTCCACGGACACCCCGGCCCGGCTGAGCTTGGTCGCGTAGGCGGTGTCTTCGTCACGGAAGACGTCGAGCTGGCCGACCTCGATGTAGGCCGGGGGCAGTCCGGTGGCGTCCTCGAGGCGGGCCGGGGCCGCCGTGGCCGGGACGTCGGGCCCGCCGACGGCCTCACCGAGCAGAGCCGGCCAGGCGGTGCGGCTGTCGTCATAGGACCACAACACGTAGGGCGCGATGTGCGGGTCGGGGGTGGTGGTGCGGTCGTCGAGCATGGGCATGATGAGGATCTGGCGGGCGATCTTCGGGCCGCCGCGGTCGCGGGCGAGGATCGACACGGCCGCGGCCATGCCGCCGCCGGCACTGTCGCCCATCACACCGATCCGGCCGGGGTCGACGCCCAGCGCGGACGCGTGCTCGTGCAACCAGCTCAGCGCGGTGTAAGCGTCCTCGAGCGGGGCCGGGAAGGGGTGTTCGGGTGCGCGGCGGTACTCGACCGACAGCATCGGCACGCCGCTGGCGGACACGTAGCGGGAGACCGGTCCGTCGAACAGGTCGATGTGGCCGAAGATGTATCCGCCGCCGTGGAAGAACAGCACGGCCGGGCCCGGTGCGGCGCCGTCCTTGGTGTACCAGCGCATGGTGATCCGGGTGCCGTCGTCGGCGGTCGCGTGGTGCTCGCTGGTCGTCACATCAGCCGGGACGGGCTGGGCGGTTCCCGCAGCGCCGATGATCGGCTCCCACAGGACGCGGCGGCCCTCGATGTCGCCCACCGCCAGCGGTGGGGCGTCCGCCATCGCACCGGCCATCGGGGCCAGTGCCTCGGCGATCTCGGGATCCAGCGAAAGTGACATGGTCTTTTCCTAACCGTCCTGCTCTGGACTGTTCTGATGGGAGATGACGGGATGTCAGGCAGTGGGGAGACGATGATGATCTTGCCGAGCAACGCACCCTGGGCGGCCCGGTTGTGGACGGCCGACAGCTCGGCCAGCGGCACTAGCTGCGCCACGTCGACGCGCAGTTCGCCGGAGTCGACCAGCGCCACCAGCCGCGACAACTGGAGCGGCGTCGCTGTTGACGAACAGGTCGATGCCGCGCACGCTGCGCTCCTCGTCGGAGGGGGCGGGCATCCACGCGGTGGTGTTCACCAGCACTCCACCGGAACGGATCAGGCCGGGCAGCGTGGCCGGGTCGACCGGAGCGAGGTTGAGCACGACGTCGACCGGCTCGGTCACCGCCGCGGTCACCTCGGTGGTGGTGTGGTCGACGATCTCGTCGGCGCCGGCCGTCTCAGCGGGTCCGCACGGTGCGGCGCGCGGCGTGGGTGGTCAGGTGAGGGACGCCGCCCATCGGTTGATGAGGTCGTCGGTCTGCGCCCGCCTTCCGGTCGGGCACGAATGCATCCGGGTCGTCGCCTGCGTACAGGTAGTCGTGATCGCCGGCAACGACGAGGACCGGAAGGCGAACCGAGCCGGGTGGTCAGTTCGGCGGCGAAGCCGGGTACCTCCGCGGCGGTCGTGGTCGCCTTGGCTCTGCTCGGGCTGCGCGGAAGGTCATGCTCATAGCGGGTCCTCAAGGGTCCGGACAGCGGCGCTGTCCTCCTGCCAGGACACTCTGCGCCGACCCGCTGTCCGGTCGCCACGGCCTGTGCTGCTCAACCGTGCTCAGCGCTGACCAGGGGGCACTCCTGCGGCAACGATTGTGGCTGGATCGGTGTGGATGGCGTGGCCGGTTGTCGCAGCAGTTGTTCGGTGAGGCGTTCCTTGGCCAGGGCGAGGTGGCGCCGGTAGGTGCCGTAGGGCACGCCGAGCCGTCGGGCGGCAGCCCTGTGGGTACGGGGGGCCGTGATGTAGGTGGTGGTGAGAGCTTCGTGTGCCTTGACGCCCGCAGGATCGGTCTGCAGCGCGTCGAGCGCGGTGAGGATGGCGCCGCGCAGGTCGGCGGTCGGGTCGGATGAGCCCGGCGGCACGAGATGGGAGTGCAGCAGGACGCTGGTCGCGAATGCGCGGGGGGTGTGCCAGGTGCGCAGCGCCTCCAGCGCTCCTTCCTCGAACGCGGCGCGCGACAGTTGGTGGCCCGGGCCACTCGCGGAGGCAGTCGTGGGCCATGTCGCTACGGGCGTGACCGTGGCGCGAGCCCGGTGTCGCACCCACTCCTCCACTGTTTGCCGTCGCCAGTCCCGGCCGAAGATGTGCTGGTGCCTCCCGTCGACGTCCACGGCCGCGAGCTCCGGCATCCCGGCCTCGGCGAGGTAGCGTCCCCACCGGTCGGCGTCTTCGAAGACGGTGAAGGTCACCGCGCGTCCGTGGGCGCGCATCTCCTCGGCGATGGTGCGCCGGCTGGTGAGCTCCATCAGGGGTGAGGGCCGCTGGCGCCCGCCGGCCTGCACCGCGAAGCGGCGGATACCTAAATGCTCGCCCGGCCCGAGGGGGGCCGCCGCCTCCACGAGGCCCCAGACTGCTGCGATCACCGGGTCCGCTGCACGGTCCTCGGGCAGGGGGGCGTCCAGCCGGAGGACGGCCATGAACGACACAGGTGTGCAGGAGCCCGCGTAGCGGTGGACGCGGAATGCCTCCGGCTGACGGCGCAGCCAGTGCGCGACAGCGGCCGCCGATTCCGGGCCTTCGGCTTCCTCGGCCATGCGCAGCACGCCGGGCACGTCCTCGGGCCGAAGCGGAGTGTCCTCAATATGTGGGTGCGTCCGGTGGTTGTAGAGATTGCCGGATCCGCCCTGGTGGCGGAAGAGGAACATCCACTCCGCGACCCGCAGGAGCGCGTCGTCGTCGGCGGCGCCGCGTACGGCCCGCAGGCCCGCGAGCGAGACGCGGACGCGGATGTCGTCGTAGCGCTCGGGGTCCCGCCAGCGCAGGTCGGCCTCGAGGGTGGCTCGCACCGCATCGTGCGGGTGCAGCCCCTCGGGGCTGGCCTCGATGTAGGGCAGCTGGCGCAGCCAGGAGAACACCGTGTCGGTGTCCTCGTCGCCCAGCACCGCGCGCAGCAGGGGCTCGCGGGTGACGTATGCCTGCGCGACGACTTCGAGGGCGCGCCGGTGGACGGCGCTGGGCAGGTCGCCCACCAGCCGTTCGACCAGGGTCGTCAGGACGTCGCCGGCCGGCTCCCACAGTGCGCCGGGTGTCGCGGCAGGTACGGAGGCGGCCAGCGAGAGAGCGAGCGGACTGCCTCCCGCGAAGGCGACGAAGGCACCCCGCTGCTCGGCGGGAACACCCCGGGCAGCGAGCAGGGCGTGGGACTGGGCGGCGTCCAGCGGCCGCACGGCCAGTGCGGTGAACAGCTGTGCCCATCCAGGGTCCAGCGACCACTCGGCGTCGGGGGCGACCCTGCCGGCCACCACCACGACCGCATGGTCGGCGAGCCGCGGCAGGAAGCTCTCACGCAGCCACGCCTCAAGGGGCTGACACTGCTCGAAGGTGTCGATGAGCAGCACCGCACCGGGTTCGGCGCAGGCCAGGGCCGCGGCCTCCTCCAGCCGGCGCGGGTCGGCGTCGAGGAACCGTCCGTCCACGTGTACCACGCGGCGGCCGATGAGCTCGGCCTGCCGGGCGGCGTAGCGCACCAGCGAGGACTTGCCGATACCTCCGGGACCGTGCAGGTACACCACGAGCGGAGCGTCCGGCGCCCCCGACAGCATCCGGTCGAGCACCGCCCGCTCCGGCTCCCTGCCCACCAACCCACCGTCTCGTGCCGCGGCCAGCCGGTCCGCCAGTCCCACCGCTCCCAATCCGCGCTCCTCATAAATAGCGGTAACAGTCGGCCTGTCCGCGGTCGCGCCGCCGGAGCGCTCATCACGGTCACACCACTCGACACGGCCCCATCCGTGACCGGAGCGGGTCCGGGACCAGCCGGGGCCCCGGTCACGTCGAACTATCTGAGGCGGGCCGCCCGGGCCCGCCTGCCTGCGGGCTAGAGAAACTCGCTCCTGTAGGTCGCGGCCAGCTCGGCCGCACGGCGGCGACGCTCCATGAGCTCGCCCTCCGACAGCTGGGGCGGCGGCGCGTCCTTGCCCGCGACGACATCGCCGATGCGCAGGAAGTACTCGTTCTGGCCGGCGGGGGTGCACATGCACAGCATGCGGGCCGGCGCACCCGAGACATTGCGGAAGTTGTGCGGCGCGTTGGCCGGAACGTTGATCGTGGACCCGGCCTGCACCGTGTGCTTCTCGCCGCGGAAGGTGAACTCGATCTCGCCATCGAGGATCGTGAACATCTCCTCGAAGTCGTGCCGGTGCGGCGGCGGGCCGCCGCCGTCGGGCACGCGCACCTCGATCAGGCAGTACCGGCCGTCGGTCTGCTAGCCGGTGACCAGCATGGCGTACGTGTTGCCGACCAGTGAGACGTATGTGGTGCCGGGGTCCTCCGGGTTGGCCACGGTCAGGGACCGGGACGGATCGTCATCGGGAATCATCGCGGTCGTCTCCTCGAAGGTCGGTCAGGTGGGGATCAGTGGTCGGCGGGACCACGAATTCGTCACCGGGCAGTGCCCCTGCGGCGACTCCGGCCCGCACAGCGGCAGCCCAGTCGGCGGCACTCGCGGGCGGAAGATCGTCAACGGTTGAACTAAGGCCAAGAGTAGGAACGGCCGTGCGAAGGAAGCGTGTACGTTTGCGACACGAGATGGGATCCCGGCGACAACTCCATGCGCGCGGAGGGCAGATGAGCAGCAGACCGAGCGCCAAGGTGGGCGCGTTCACCATCGACGTCGACTCCACCGGTACGGGGCGGGGGACGTGGGAGTTGTTCGTCGACACCTGGAACGACCGCATGGGAGACCTCTACCCCCTGCCGGAGTTCAGCGCTTCCACGGTCGACGGCTTCGAGGGAATCATGCGCTCGGTGACCCTGCAGGACACGGTCGTCAACGAACTCTGGGGCTCCTCATCCGTGCGCACCCAGGCGGTCGGCACGCACGAGCACGACCACATCAGGCTGTACGTCGGGCTGCGAGGTGTGACGACCCTGCGGGACCCGCACGACCAGGGCGATGACGCCTACGTCTCGGCCGGCACCTACTTCATGCACCACGTCGTGACGGAGAACCACTTCCAGACCACGCCCGAGATCGGCAGGCGCATCTTCATCTTCCCCGGTGACGCTCTGCGGTCACTGGTCGCCGGGAAACCACGCACCGGCCGGGCCACCTCGCCCGCGGCGCAGATCCTCATGGCACACACCACCATGGTCCAGCGGACCGTGAGACACCTCGGCCCGGCGGGCGTGCACGCGGCCCGCAACGCCCTGCTCGAACTGGCCAAGGGGCTGGTCCTTGACCACTTCGACGACCGCGAGCCCACCTTCATCCCGGCGCTGGCGCAAGCGGCCAAGGATCTGGCCGATGCCCGGCTCACCGACGCCGAGTTATCGCCGGCCACGATCGCCGCCCACCTGCACGTCTCCGTCCGCACCCTACAGCGGGCCTTCGCGAGTCTGGACGAGCCGTTCAGCGCCTACATCCGTCGCCGACGCCTGGAGGAAGCGGCCCGGGCACTCACCGCCCCCGGATCACGACTCACGGTCTCCGAGGCCGCCGCGCGCTGGCACTTCACCGACAGCAGCCACTTCATCCGCGTTTTCAAGAAGCAGTACCAAGCGACACCGGCGCAATTCGCACGCCGACCAGCCTGATGACCCGGCCTGACTCCGCCCCCGTTCCCCGTTCACCGGCGACTGCGGGCTGCCCGGCGTCCTGTCGTGTCCTGATCCGCTGCGGTCGCCGCGGCCCCGATGCCTGTCGAGTCCTTATGCTCCACCTTTGCGGCGGCGAGGCGCGGCCGAGCGAGGCGGCGTCGAGCGCATGTGCTCGCGTACCGGCGCCAGCAGGGCGGCGAGTGTCTTGACGTCGTCGCGTGACAGCGGTTCGAACAGGAGACCGCTGACCACCTCGACGTGACCCGGCAGCACCTTCGCGAGCAGCTCACGTCCGGCGTCGGTGAGGGTGACGGTGATGCTCCGCTCGTCGTCCGGTGAGGGAGCGCGGACGACCAGGCCCTCCTTCTGGAGCAGATCCACCTGGTAGGTCAGGCCGCTGCGGCTGTAGACGACGCCGTCGGCGAGGTCGGTCATGCGGTGGCTGCCTGTCGGCGAGTCCCCGAGGCGGGCCAGCAGCTGGAACTGCACATAGCTGAGATCGCCGGTCTCGCGCAGCTGCTGCTCGACTGCATGCCGGAGCAGGCTGGTCACCTCGATGAGGTCGAAGTAAGCGCCGAGCTGTACGGGGTCGAGCGACGGCGGTGAATCAGGCATGACGGGAGTCTACTGCTTCGAATTCGAAGAGTGGGGTGTGCCGTGCGGCGTGCGGCCCTTCCAGCCACCGCAGGCGGAGCTGGAACTGAACTCCTCCGCGAATGCCGGTGTCCTCCCGGGCGAAGTGAGCCGGACGCGAGGGTCTCACGGGCCCGATGCCATGACCTCATGAGGGCACGGCGTGGGCAGTGTTGGGCCCCACTGAGCACTCCAGAACATGGAGATCGGGCAGTGGTGCGGCGCAGGGTTACGAGCAGGAGGACGGCGCCGCCGCCCACGGATCCCGAGGACCGGCCATGAGCATCCCCTGCCTCGCACGATGTGAGGACCAACAGCATCCCCGTGCAACTGCTCACCGAAGCCGCGGAACTGTCCGGCAACGTCCTTCTCGGTCCTCCCCGGTGACGGCACCACGGCCCGGCCGCGGGGAAGAAGAAGCCTTGAACATGATGCCGGGATGAGCACCGCCGCGTGGAGCCCGGTGTCCTTGGCCGTCCTGAGCGCCGGTGTCGGCCATCCGCGTCCCACTCGCCTGCTCGCGGACTGGGTCGCGGAGGCTGTGTGCCGGTCACTGGCGGCCGGCGGTGCGCGCGCCGAGGTGGAGGTGCTGGAGCTGCACCGGCTGGCGGCCGACCTCGCCCAGCACTCCGCCCAGGGCTGCGCCAGCCTCGACCTGCGGGAGGCGGTCGCGGCGGTCGTAGCGGCCGACGGTCTGGTGGTGGTGACCCCGGTGCTCGCCGCATCCCCGAGTGAGGTGTTCGACTCGTTCCTCGCCGTCCTCGGGGACGGAGTTTTGGCCGGCATGCCGATGCTGCTGGCGCTCGACAGCGGCTCCCGTTGGCAGCCGCCCGACATCACACAGGTGATACGCGGGCGCCTGACCGGCGTGCACGCCGACCCCGTGCCCACGGTCGTCGTCGCGGGCCCCGCCGACGGGCCGGCCACGGGGCGCGGCGACGCGGCGCGGCTGCGGGCCTGCATCGACCAAGCCGCCGCCGAACTCGCCGCGGCGATGCGCTCGCACCGGCGGTAACCGACAGCACTTGCTTCGAATTCGAAGTAGATGTATCGTCATCAACAGTTACTTCGAATTCGAAGCAACATCGATCGCGGTGAAAGTGAGAACCGAAATGAAGGCAGTACGTTTCCACGAGTACGGCGCCCCCGACGTCCTGCGCTACGAGGACGTGGAGCAGCCCCTCCCCGGTGCCGGTGAGGTCCGGATCCGCGTCGCCGCGACGTCGTTCAACCCCGTGGACGGCAACATCCGCGGCGGCTTCATGCGCGGCCCCATCCCGGTGGAACTGCCCCACACCCCCGGCATCGACGTCGCCGGCACCATCGACGCGCTGGGCGAGGGCGTGGACGCCATAGCGGTCGGTGACGATGTCGTGGGCTTCCTGCCGATGGACGGCACCGGAGCCGCGGCGGAGTACGTTCTAGCGCCGACCGCGGTCCTGGCCTCGGCCCCCAAGAGCGTCCCGCTGGCCGACGCCGCCGCACTCCCGCTGGTGGGCCTGACCGCGTACCAGGCGCTGTTCGACCACGGCAAGCTGACAGCCGGGCAACGCGTACTCATCAACGGCGCGGGCGGCGCGGTCGGCGGTTACGCCGTGCAGCTGGCCAAGAACGCCGGTGCTCACGTCATCGCCACGGCCGGCCCGCGCAGCAGCGAAGCGGTCAAGTCCGCCGGCGCCGACGAAGTCATCGACCACACCACCACCAGCATGACCGCGGCGGTGACCGAACCGGTCGACGTCGTGCTCAACCTCGCACCGGTCGACCCGGCCGAGCTGGCCGCGCTGGTCACCCTGGTCCGTCCCGGCGGGGTCCTGGTGAACACCACGGTGTGGATGCCCGCCCCCAGCGACGAGGAGCGCGGCGTGCGGGGCATCGACCTGTTCGTCCGCAGCGACGCCGACCAGCTGGCGAAGCTGGTGGCATCAATCGACCGCGGCGAGCTGCGCGTCGATGTCGCCGAGCGGGTGCCGCTGGCCGAGCTGCCGACGCTGCATGCACGGGCCGCCGAGGGCGCGGTGCACGGCAAGGTCATCGTCGTCCCGCCCGCCGCCTGACGCCGGCCCTCCACCGAAAGGAAAGGGCGCACTCAGCTTGGACCCCGAAATCGCCGCGGCGCTTGCCCCGATGGCCGGCGCGATGGCGGACGCCACACCACCGGCCGCAGGCGACATCGCGGCACCCTGTACCCGCTACCGCTCCTGACCCCCCATCAGCAGGGCAGAGCCTCACCACCGCGCCCCCGGCCCGTCCCACTGACCTCAAGAAAGGAAACAGTCGTGACACATCGACATGACCCGCTGGGCGCGGGCGCGGATGCGGATGCGGATGCGGATGCGGATGCGCCGTCTCTTCCCCTTCCCGGCGGCACCTGGAAACTGGGGGACGCGGCCGTCACCCGGTTCGGTTACGGCGACATGCAACTGGCCGGCCCGGGGTCATGAGCCCCCGGCCGACCACGAGGGCGCTCTGGCCGTCTTGCGTGATGCAGTCGAGCGCGGGATCACCCACATCGACACGAGCGGGGCCTACGGGCCTCGTGTGACCAACGAGCTGATCCGGGAGGCGCTGCACCCCTACCCCGACATGCACGACGTCTACCCGGCGCTGCTCGACGCCGTCACCCCGCTCGGGCTCGCCTACCTGCACCTCATCCAGGACCGACGAGGAATTCGCGCAGCACATAGCCGACAGTGGTCCACGGCACTGATCACCAACCGCGGCGGCACCCCGCTCGACACCCCAGGACGCCTTCCGCATCCTGGTGCCCATCGACCTCCCCACCGTCTTCCGCCCGGTGGCCCCGTTCCCCGGCATCAGCGGCGTGAAGAACCAGACCGAGGCCTGGGACCACGTGGGCCCGCGAAGAAACCCGCAGTTCGACGACGGCTCCCAGGCCGACGAGGAACTCACCGAGTACGTACCGGACTCCAGCTTCGCCTACCAGCTGACCGGCTTCACCAACGTCCTCTCCCGCCTCGCGGCCGGTGTACGGGGCGAGTTCAACGTCAACCCCGACGGTGACGGCACCCTCATCCGCTGGACGTACGAGTTCAAGCCGCTGCCCGGCCGCCGCTGGATCCTCGCCGGCCCCTTCGCCCCGCTCTGGCGCCGCTACATGGTGGCCGCCCTCGACGGTGCGTCCACGTCATCGAAACAGCGGAAAACAGTGAGCAGGCGCCGCTCCGGACCGGGTGACGGCCCAAATCGCCGCGGCTCCAGCCCACGAACGAGCCCACCCGACAGATCTTTGGCCAGCACATGACTGGCGTCGCGTTTTAGGTGCTCAGCCACCCCATTGATTTCACCGGATCAGTTCATCAAGGAGACAGCAGTGATGAAGGCCATCGTTTTCGACACGTTCGGCGGCACCGAGGTCCTGCACGAGGCGGAGACCGAGATCCCGGAGCCCGGCCCCGGCCAGGTCCGCGTGCGTGTACAGGCTGTCGGTGTCAACCCGGTGGACGGCAAGATCCGCTCCGGGACCATGGAAGCCATCTTCCCCACCACCCTGCCCGCGATCCCCGGCGGGGAGATCGCCGGGATCGTCGACGCCGTCGGCAAGGACGTCGACCATCTGAAGGAGGGCGACGAGGTGCTGGGCTGGTCCGACACCGGCGCGTACGCCCAGTACGCACTCGCCAGTGCGGCCGTCCTCGCCCCCAAGCCGGCCGGCCTGGACTGGACGCACGCGGCCGCCCTGCCGGTGGCGAGCGACGGCGCCGACCGCGTCCTGGACCTGCTCGACGTCAAAACCGGCGAGACCCTGCTCATCCACGGCGCGTCCGGCGCACTCGGCACCGTCGCCGTCCAGCTCGCCGTCGCCCGCGGCGCCCGTGTCATCGGCACCGCCGGCCCCACCAACCAGGAGTACGTCACCTCGCTCGGCGCCACCGCGCTGGTCTACGGAGACGGCCTGGTCGAGCGGGTCCGCGCGCTCGCCCCCGACGGCGTGGACGCGGTATTCGACGCCGCGGGCAAGGGCGCACTGGAGGACTCCATCACCCTGCGCGGCGGCACCGACCGGATCGTCACCACCGCCGACTTCCGCGCCCGCGAACTCGGCATCGTCTTCGCCGAAGGCCCGCAGCGCCGCTCGGCGGCTCGGCTGGCCGAACTGGCCCGGCAGGCCGCCGACAGCACGCTGGCGATCACGGTCGGCGCGACCTACCCGCTTACCGACGCGGCCAAGGCCCAGCAGGCCAGCGACGCCGGCCACAGCCGCGGAAAGCTCGTTCTCACCGTCGACTGACCTTCTCCCGCGGGGGCCGGCCCCGCACAGCCGCCTGCAACCAGCCGGTCCTCTCCGGTCGGTCCGTACCCACGCGATATCCGGATTCGTCGCGTGTGGCCCACACCGTCCCCCGCCCCACCCATATCCCTCTGCGTCCCTCCCTCACCGGAGGTGAACGCCCGCTTCACACCGTGTGCGGTCCTCACAAACGCACAGCATCACGGTCAAGTTCAGGCTTGCGAGTCAGGGCACCGGGATTCGCTCCGGCGTGTTCCGACCCCTTGCCCCGCTCCGCAGGAGTCCGATTCCGCCCCGGCCTGAAGGCCGGATTTTCCCTGGAGGTCCCCGATGACCATGGCCTATCTGGCGCAGCCCGAACAGCAGCAGAAGCTGGAATGGCTCGACGGGGGAACATTCTCCGTACTGCTCGACAAGGAAGCCACCGAGGGCAAGCTGACCGTGGGCCGCTTCGACGTCGCCAAGGGCGAAGCCCCGCCGTTCCACCTGCACACCCGCGAGGACGAGGTGTTCATGCTGATCAAGGGCACGGCCCTGGTGTGGTCCGGGGAGGAGGAACACGAACTGAGCGAAGGCGGGATCGTCTACCTGCCCCGCAACGTCCCGCACGGCTACCGCATCACCTCCGACCGCGCCGACCTTCTGATGATCGCCACGCCCGGCGGCATCGAGGGCATGTTCCGCCACGCCGGACGCGACCTCACCACCCCACGCCCCGACGGCTTCGAGATCCCCAAGTCCCTCCTGGCGGAAGCATCCGAACTCTACGGCGGCGTCATCCTCGGCCCGCCGCGCTGAACCGCTCACGGGCCCGAGCGCCCGTGCCGCGACAGCCACCGCCTCCGGCTGCCGCCTGCGCTCGGAGGCGCTGCCTCCGAGACGACAGCGGGTCCGTTTCCCTCCTCACCTGCGACCACCGCCGACCGGCGTCGAGCGCCGGTTGCTCAGGAGACCTTCATGGCACTCCCTGTCCTGTTCGGAGCGAACGTAGAGCCGAACGCTCTGCCCGTCGGCCGCTCCAGTGAGCAGGCACTACTCATCGACAGTCTCGGCCTGGACCTTCTCACCATCCAGGATCATCCCTACCAAGCGGCGTTCGACGACACCTGGACGCTGCTCACGTTCCTGGCCGCGCGGACGCAACATGTCACGCTCGTCCCGACGGTCAGCTCCCTGCCATTGCGTCCGCCGGCGGTGCTGGCGAAGGCTGCGGCGACCTTGGACAGACTGAGCGGCTCCCGGGTCCAGCTCGGCCTGGGCGCCGGCGCCTTCTGGGAAGCCATCGAGGCCATGGGCGGCCCCCGGCGCACACCGAAGGAGGCCGCCGACGCACTCGAAGAGGCGATCACCGTCATCCAGGCCATGTGGAGTGGCGAGCGCAGTGTGCGGACGCACGGCGCGCACTACTCGCTCGCCGGCGTCCACCCCGGCCCGGCGCCGACCCCCGGTCTGGGACTGTGGCTGGGCTCGTACGGCCCCCGCATGCTGGCCCTGACCGGTGCAAAGGCGGACGGCTGGCTTCCCTCGCACGCCTACCTCGGACTCGACGCACTGCCCACGGCTGTCCGCCGCATCAACGACGCAGCTCTGGCGGCGGGCCGCGATCCGGACACGATCCGCCGGGTCTACAACATCGCCGGTGTCATCCAACCGCAGTCGGCCGGCCCGTTCCAGGCGCCCGCCGCCCAGTGGACTGAGCACCTCGTCACACTCGTGCGCACCGTCAAAATGAACGGTTTCGTCATCTGGCCCGAACGAGACCACGCCCAGCAGATCCGCACGTTCGCCGCCGAAGTCGTACCCGCAGTCCGCGAAGCCCTCGCACGGGAAACCTGAACCTCCTTGTGCTCTCGGACCGGGCAACATGCCGCGCACAGGGATGACCTCCCGCGGCACGGACCGGAGCACGGCCCCACACGAGGGTCGGCGTCCCGCACGGCATCGGCCATACCCGTCAGGGTCTTCCTTCCCAGAGCAGCGTCCTCCCCCGTCCCCCTCCGGCTTCGAACGCCAACCAGACGATGCCGGCATCACTGCCCCGCACCGAACGGACCGAGCCTGCGCCACCTTCACCGACCAGGTACCGGCCGGGCTCGCCGCCGACTCCACCGGCCCCCGCGACCAGAAAGTCCTGGTCCTCCTCTTCGACCTGACCCCAGGTGATCCCATGAGCGACGAAGTGCCCCTCCCCGAGGGATTCGAAAGCATCACCGTCCCGGCAAACGGCATCCGGTTGCACGCCGTGGTCGGCGGGGCCGGTGAACCCGTACTTCTTCTGCACGGCTGGCCCCAGACATGGCGGGCCTGGCGACACCTCATGCCAGCCCTCGCCGCACACGGATACCGCGTCGTCGCACCCGACCTGCGCGGCATCGGTGCCTCCGACCGTCCCCCCAGCGGATACGACAAGAACACACAGGCCGAGGACATGCGCGAACTCCTCGCACAGCTCGGCATCCACGGCGGCGTGCGCATCGTCGGGCACGACATCGGTGGCATGGTCGCCTTCGCCTACGCCCGCCTCCACCCCGAGGAGGTCGAACACCTCGTCCTCGTCGAACTCGCCCTGCCCGGCTTCGGCTTGGAGCAGGCGATGGACGTGGCCTCAGGCGGTCTGTTCCACTTCGGCCTCTTCATGACCGAAGAACTGCCCGAGCTGCTCCTCGAAGGCCAGGAGAGCGACTTCCTCACCTGGTGGTTCGATCGGTTGTCCGCGGTACCCGGCATCTTCCCGCCGGAAGAGGTCGCCACCGTCGCCTCCTCCTACCGCGGATACGAGGCACTGCGCGCCGGCTTCGCGCACTACCGAACCCTCCTTGAGGACGGCCGCGTCAACCGGGCCTGGCACGAAACCGGAGGAACCCTCCCCATGCCCGTACTCGCCGTCGGCGGCGAACACAGCACAGGCGCCCGACTCACCGACAGTCTGAACACGGTCGCGCAGCGGCTGACCGGTGCAGTGATTCCGGGCAGTGGCCACTTCGTGCCCGAGGAACATCCCGATGCCTTCGCCCGCGAGCTTCTCCCCTTCCTGGCTGCCCCACCCCACCCCGCCAGGCGCACCTGAAGACACACGCGGCCGGACGCGGCCGGGCCGCCGACGGGTTCGAGGCAAACCACACCGAGAGAAACCTGGCTGGAGGCTGTCCCACAGCGGGGCAGAAGTCACCCGGCGAGGACCATGTCGCGGAGTCACTTTCATGATTGATTCGGGCCAGACAGTGGCGTTGCACAAGCGGCTGGCGGCCGTCTCACTTCGCCGGGGGCGACCTCGCGGGGCGACCGCCGCCGGAGGAGATCATCGCCTTGTTCGCGACCTCGGGGGCGGCAATGCGCTGCAAAGAGGTCTGCCAGCACCTGGGTCTGGGGACCGAGCCGCGGCATGTCGAGGGGATGCGCTCGAAGCTGAAGCGCCTCGTGGAGCGCGGGATCCTGGCCGAGCCTTCGTCCGGGCTGTTCAAGGTCGACGGCAGGAAGCAGGGGTGGTGAGCGTGATGGGGCCGGCTCGGGGTGCGCTCGCGGAGTGTGAGGACGCGTTCGCCGCCTCGGCGGGTCTGTTCGCCGCGGCGTGTGCGGAGCTGGCGGCCCCGGAGGCGGCGGTGATGACGCACGCACAATTGGAGGATCTGCTGGGGGCGCGGATGCGCGAGGTCACCCGGCAGTTGTTCCAGGACCACCTGACGCTGCGGGCCAGGGACGAGGTGCGCCGGCAGGAGGTCGTGGACGCCGCCGGTGTCGGGCGCTCCCGGATCGAGCGGGGCCGGCACCGGAGGCTGGCCACGGTGTTCGGCAAGGTCACCGTGGTCCGGATCGCCTACCGCGGCACCGGCGTGGCGGACGTGCACCCGGCCGACGCGGTGCTGAACCGGCCGGGCGGAATGCACTCGCACGGGCTGGCCAGGCTCGCCGCGATCGAGTCCGCCCGCGGCAGCTTCGCCGACGCCTGCGAGCGGATCAACGCCCACACCGGCTCCGGCATCGGGCACCGGCAGGTCCAGGAACTCGCTGTCAGCGCCGCGGTGGACATCGACGCGTTCTACGACGCCCTGGTACCCGCCCCCTGCACCGACACCACGCCACTGGTCTTGTCGGTCGACGGCAAAGGCGTGTGGGACAGCAGCACCACCCTGCCGGCGGTCCAAGCGACCGACCCGGAACGGATCGGTCAGCACGGCCTGGACATCGCGATGGCGGTGTCCCAGACCTTCTGTGTTCAGCGGGAACCGGTGGGCACGCGGATCACCGCAGTCATCGAGCTGGCCGACGATCCCGGCGGAGTCCCGGCCGGTCGGCAGCCCTCCTGACCGCGCCCGGTCGGACTCCCAAGATCCCCGACATCGTCAGGCACTCAGGGACACCCGCCCGTCATGGAGGGATGGGGCCGCCACGGTGGGGGTGGGCCGTGTGGACGTATTTCATGGCAGTGGTGATGGAGATTCCGAAGACACGGACGAGGTGGACGGGGTCTTCGGTCTCGCGGGCCTCGTCCAGGATTCTGTCGGCGCGAACTGCGCGCAGAGTCAGCCCGGCGGGATCGAAGCGCCTGTAGACGTAGTCCGCGCAGACAGGATCGGTCGTGCTGGCGGTCTGTTGGGTGACGAGGAGGTGCGCGTTGACGGTGCGTGGCCAACGCTGATGGCGGTAGCGGAGCCAGGCATGCAGTAGGGCTGCTGTGGTGTCGTCAAGGTGGACGACGTGACGGCCGTGGTGTGCGACATCCCGTGAGTTCCCCTGAGCCCCACTGAGTCCTTGTCCCCGTGGCCAGGGTGTCTGTCTCCTTGGGGTGCTCTTCAAGCTGGTGACGTAACTTCAGGATTCTTGAAGCGTTCTCTCTTCGTCCGATCGATCTGCGATTGGGGTGAAGGTGAGGAGGCTCGGGTTGGCGCTAGCAGCCGTACGCGACCTGCGCGAGTTCCGCGATCCGGTCTCGGCGGAGGAACTGGAGCAGTTCGAGACCGACGTGCTCGCCGGGTTCGTGCTCGCGCGGGCCTCGGCGGGCCTGGCGGACGGCACCATTCGCGGGGACGTTGGGCACCTGGACCAGATGCGGGCCTGGTTCGGCCGACCACTGTGGGATATGGAGCCCGCCGACGCCGACGAGTACTTCGGGAAGGTGCTGCGGGGTTCGCCGAGTGGAACCCGGCTCGCCCGCGCGCAGGCGCTGACCACGTACTTCCTGTTCCTGGAGCTGCGGCACAAGGTCGAGATCCACCGCATGACCGGGCGGGTCGTCGAGTGCCCGATCGACGAGATGAACCGGCCACGGGGTTCCAAGGACGCTGCCTTACGGATCCCGCCGACCGAGCCGGAGATCAAGACACTGTTCACCGGCTGGGGCGGCGAGCTGGCCACCTGCCGCAAGTTCGCCCCGACCGCGCGGAACTACACCGCATCGAAGCTGATGTCGCAGGTCGGACTCAGGGTGAGCGAGGCATGCAAGCTCGACCTGGCCGACATCAAGTGGGAGCTGGCCCGCTTCGGCAAGCTCCACGTGCGCCACGGCAAGGGCGCCCGCGGCTCGGGGCCGCGCGAGCGGATGGTGCCGCTGATCAACGGCGCCGACCGCACGCTGCGGTGGTTCATCGAGGACGTCTGGGGCCAGTTCGACGACGACCACACCCGCCCCGGTGCCCCGCTGTTCCCCTCCGAGCGCAAGAACGCAGACGGCTCCTCGCGCCGCGTCGGCGACGACGCCTTGCGCAACGGCCTGGCCGCTGCGGCGAAAGCCCATCTGCCCGGCTGGGCCGACACGCTCACGCCGCACGTCCTGCGGCACTTCTGCGCGTCCGAGCTCTACCTCGGGGGTCTTGATCTGCTCGGGATCCAGGAGGTGCCCGGGCACTCCTGGATCGCCACGACGATGCGGTACATCCACGTCCAGCAGACCCGGGTCGAGGACGCCTGGGTGTCCGGGCAGCAGCGCGCCGCGAAGCGGCTGGAAGGACTGATGAGATGAAGTGGAACCTACGGCTGACCGCCGCGAACAAAGGCATCTGGAAGGCGTCCGAACTCCAGCGGAGCCTGGCCGAACACGGCATGGTGATCTCGGCCGGGAAGATGTCCGGCCTATGGTCCGGCCAGCCAGTCTCCCTCAAGCTGGAAGACCTGGACGTGATCTGCGTCGTGCTCGGATGCGAGATCAGCGACCTGCTGATTCCCGAGCCCGGGAAGGTCAGGCGCCCAGGTCAGCAGGCCGGCGTCCAGGAGGCCACGACCGGCTCGATGGTGGCCCCGGCCGTGGTGCCCAAGCGCCGCGACGGCCGTTCCTTGCCGCCGATGTGACCTCCTCGCCATCACCATGGGGAAGATCAGCGAGAAAAAGTCGGCGGCCTCCTGCTCAGGCTGTTTCGCCTGGGGGCAGTTGCCCGGCCGGTTCTGCCGCGGCTGCTACACCTACGGCCAGCAACACGCCGTCGGCGAATGCGCCGGTTGCCGACGACAGGTCCCGGTCGATGACAAGTACGGCTACTGCCGTCTCTGCCGGGCTCAGGCGACCTGAGCGATCAAGGCCAGCGGCAAGGCTTCGGTGATCGAGCCGCACCTACGACAGGTGACCTGCCAGCAGCTGTTCTTCGCGAACCTCCAGCGGCCCAAGAATGGCGGGCCGCGGGTCGGCAAGGCCGGACGGCGCGTGCTGAAGCCGTCGCCGCTTCCCGAACCGCCTCGCGTGATCACGACGTCGACACAACTGACGCTGTTCACTGCCCCTCGGGACTTCCGTCGGTTCGACCGGGAACTCCACGCCGACCTGGCCAATCCCTGGCTGGTCCGGGCCCGGCAGGCCGCTCGGGCGCTAGGAGAGGCCCGCGGCTGGAGCCGCTGGATTGCCAGCGACGTGAACCGAGCCCTGGTCATCGTGCTGTCCGGCTTCCGCGAAGGTGAGTCGATCCGATACTCCGAGCTCTTCCCTGCCCTACGAGTCCGTGGACTTCCCGTCGTGCGGACCGCCGAAGTCCTCGACCATCTCGGCCTGTTCACCGACGACCAACCACCCGCCGTCGACCGGTGGTTGGAGCGAAAACTCGACGGCATACCCCCGGGCATCCACCGCGCCGTCGAAGCCTGGATTCGCACCCTCCTCGACGGTGGCCCGCGATCCGAGCCTCGCTCCCGGCGCACGACATGGGCCTACCTGAGCGAGATCCAGCCGGTGCTGTTGGAGTGGTCCAACCGCTACGACCACCTGCGAGAGGTCAGCCGGGAAGACATCATCGCGGCCCGGGACGCTGTCACCGGCAAACAGCGCGAAAGCCGCATCGTCGCGCTGCGGTCGCTGTTCCGGCACGCGAAGAAGAACGGCCAGATCTTCCGCAGCCCCACGATCCGCATCCGTGTCCCCCGGCAGACCGGCGGCGTCCTTCAAGCCCTCGACCAGGCGGACATCGACGAAGCCATCGCCACCGCCACCACCCCAGACATCCGACTCATCGTCGCCCTGGCCGCCGTCCATGCGGCACGACCGAAGATGATCCGCACCATGCAGTTGGACGACGTCGACCTGGGCAACCGGCGCATCACCGTCGGCGGCCACGTCCGCCCGCTCGACGACCTCACGCGCAGTGCGGTCCTGGCCTGGCTCGACCATCGCCGCAGCCGCTGGCCGAACACGGCGAACCCCCACCTGCTGATCACCCAGAAGACCGCCGTTGAACTCGGCCCGGCCGGCAAGCTCTGGACCACCCGGGCCACCCGCAACCTCACCGCCACCCTCGAACGGCTCCGCGTCGACCGCCAGCTCGAAGAAGCCCTCACCCACGGCGCCGACCCCCTTCACCTCGCCCTCGTTTTCGGCATCGACGAGAAGACCGCCATCCGCTACGCGGACTCGGCTCGCCGCCTCCTGGAATCCAGTTCCGAGTCGCTGAACGACGTGAAAGCATCGACGGGTGATCAAAGCTGAGGGCCTGGCCGACAGGCGCCTGCTGCAGGTGACAACGTCCTGGCACCACTACCCAGAGAGCGGGCCGTCCCTCCTGCACCTGTGGCTACACATGGACGGCCTTGGCCCCGTCCGATTCCATACAAGTGGCGACAGCTTGGCCCTGGAGATCGACCAGCCCCACGCCCCCTACGACATGGACGAGTACGGCCACACTACGGTCGAGGACGATCCACGGGACTTCCCGACGAGTCCGTTCGTCGGCGAGCAGGTTCTCTCCGTCCGAGAGATCCGCTATCGGGACGGGAACCTGGACTTCGCCGTCGGCATCACCGTTCAGTTCCCCAGCGGAAGCATCCGCATCCTCAACCTCGCCGACGAGCTCGTCCTCGCCCACGACCAGCACCTGGGCCCGGTCGAGGCGCATCTCCACGAGGTCACGACACACACGGCACCAGATCCCTCGCCGTGAGTTCGAAGCGAACTCGCAGGGCCATCTCCGCACAGCACAGGATCAGATTCGCGGGTTCCCGTTGAAGGTCCTTCACTTCGCCTGAACTCACGGAACTCTTGGCCCTGTTCTCGTATAGCTACGGCGAACGGACATGTAGCGCTGTGTGCCTGCTGTGGTCGTCGTTTCCCCTCGCCTGGCGCCTCGTTGGGCTGAACGAGTGGTCTCGGGCGTGGGGCGAGGAGTACGGGTGCGGCAGGACTGGGAGCCGGAGGACCTGATCGAGGTCTGGACGCTGCTGGAAGACGACATGAAGCGGGTGCGGAACAAGTCCGGGGCGACTCGGCTCGGGTTCGCGCTGCTGCTCAAGTTTTTCGAGGTGGAGGCCCGGTTCCCCGAGTCGGCCCAGGAGGTGCCGACCGCCGCGGTGGAGTACGTGGCCCAGCAGGTCAAGGTGCCTGCGGAGGCATGGGCGGACTACGACTGGCAGAGCAAGGCGATCCAGAGGCACCGGGGCGAGATCCGGGCGGCGTACGGGTTTCGGGCGAACACTGAGGAGGATCAGGGCCGGCTGGCCGCGTGGCTGGCGACCGAGCTGTGCCCGGTGGAGATGTCGCGCGACCGGCTTGCGGCGGCCGTGGTGGCCCGGTGCCGCAGCGACCACATCGAGCCGTCGGCGCCCGGGCAGGTGCGGCGGCTGGTGGGCCGGGCGGTCACGGACTTCGAGGCCCAGTTCTGCCGCAGCAGGTTGGAGCGGATCTCGCATGCGACGCGCTCCCGGCTGGAGGACCTGGTTGTCGGGAGCGGGGGCGAGACGGGCGAGGGCGCGGCCGGTGCGGGCTCGGTGGCAGGCGGCGGACGGTCGCACTTCGCCGAGTTGAAGACCGATCCGGGGGCGCCGGGGCTGGAGAGCCTGCTGGCGGAGGTGCACAAGCTCCAGCGGGTGCGGTGGCTGGAGCTGCCCGCGGACCTGTTCGCGGACGTGTCGGAGAAGCTGGTGGACGCGTGGCGGGCGCGAGCGTCGAAGGAGTACCCGGCGAACCTGGAGCGGATGACACCCGCCCGGCGCCTGACGCTGCTGGCGACGCTGTGCCATGTGCTGCAGACGGAGATCACCGACTCACTGGTGGATCTGTTCATCCAGCTCGTACTGAAGATCAACACGAGGGCGGAGCGGAAGGTCGACAAGGAGCTGAATGCCGAGCTGAAGAAGATCCGGGGGAAGGAGGGCATGCTGCTGCGGGTCTCCGAGGCGGCGCTGTCCGAGCCGTCCGGCACGGTGCGGCGGGTTATCTACCCGGTGGTCGGCTGGGAGAAGACGTTGAAGGCGCTGGCGGCGGAGGCCGCGGCGAACGAGGCGCGCTACAAGGCGCGGGTCCGCACCGCGCTGCGGTCGTCGTACTCGGCGCGCTGGCGGAGGATGCTCTCGCCGCTGCTGGGCTCGCTGGAATGGAAGTGCAACAACACCGCTTACCGGCCGGTGATGGACGCGATCGCCCTGCTCAAGCGGTATCTAGAGCAGCCGTTGAAGGAGGGGGCGTTCTTCGATCCGGCGGAGAGTGTGCCGCTGACGGGGGTGGTGCCCGAGCAGTGGCGGGCGGCGGCGGTGGACGACAAGGGGCGGGTCGAGCGCATCCCGTACGAACTGTGCGCGCTGGTCGCACTCCGGGACGCGGTGCGCCGGCGGGAGATCTGGGTGGTGGGGGCGAACCGGTGGCGCAACCCGGAGGACGACCTGCCCGCCGACTTCGAGGACAACCGGGACGTGCACTACGCCGCGCTGGGCCAGCCGCAGGACTCCGGCGAGTTCATCAGCGCCCTGCAAGAGCGGCTCCGCACCTCACTGGACTGCTTCGAGAGCGCCTTGGCGGAGGGCACGACGGGTGGGGGGCCATCGTGAAGAAGCACGGCGAGCCGTGGATTCGGGTCTCCCCGCGGGCGAAGCAGGAGGAGCCTGAGAACCTGGTGGCGGTCAAGGGCGAGATCGAACGGCGCTGGGGCACCATCGACCTGCTGGACATCCTGAAGTACGCCGAGTTCGACACGGACTTCATCGCTGAGTTCACCTCAGTGGCCACCAGGGAGAACCTGTCCAAGGACGTGCTGCGGCGCCGCCTGCTGCTGGTGCTGTTCGGTCTGGGCACCAACATGGGCATCAAGCGGGTCGCGGTGACCGGCAAGCACGGCGAGTCCGAGGCGACGCTGCGGCGGGTGCGGCACCTGTTCGTCAACCGGACCAACATGCGCGCGGCCCTGCGCAAGCTGGTGAACGCCACCTTCGCTGCCCGGGCCGAGATGTGGTGGGGCACCGGTACGGCGTGCGCCTCCGACAGCCGCAAGTTCGGCGCCTGGTCCTCGAACCTGATGACCGAGTGGCACCAGCGCTACCGCGGCCCCGGCGTGCTCATCTACTGGCACGTCGAGCGGAAGTCGGTCTGCATCTACTCCCAGCTCAAGAGCTGTTCGGCCTCCGAAGTCGCCTCGATGATCGAGGGCGTGCTGCGGCACTGCACCGACATGGACGTCGACCGGCAGTACACGGACACCCACGGCGCCTCCATCGTCGGCTTCGCCTTCGCCCACATGCTCGACTTCAAGCTGATGCCGCGGCTGAAGAACATCGGCTCCGCGAAGCTGTACCGGTCAGCCGCCGGGCAGGACGAGAAGTGGCCGAACCTCGCACCGGTGCTGTCCACCAAGACGATCAACTGGGACCTGATCCGCCAGCAGTACGACCAGATCGTGAAGTACACCACCGCCCTGCGCCAGGGCACCGCCGAAGCCGAGCAGGTCCTGCGCCGCTTCACCCGCGGCGGCCCCAAGCACCCCACCTACCAGGCCATCGAAGAACTCGGGCGTGCCGTGCGGACCGCGTTCGTCTGCGACTACCTCGCCGACGTCGAAATGCGCCAGGAGATCCACGAGGGGCTCCAGGTCGTGGAGAACTGGAACTCCGCGAACAAGGACCTCTTCTACGGCAAGGACGGCGACCTGGCCGACGCGGACAAGGAGTCCCAGGAGGTCAGCATGCTCGCGCTGCACCTGCTCCAGTCCGCTCTGGTCCACGTCAACACGCTGCTGGTGCAGCAGGTCCTCGCCGATCCGAAGTGGGCCGACACCCTCACTGACGCGGACCGGAGGGCGCTCTCCCCGCTGTTCTGGACCCATGTGAATCCCTACGGCCGGTTCGAGCTGGACATGAACAGACGCCTCGACCTGGACCTGACCGCCCGGGACGCCGTGCCCAGGCCGCGCGCCCCCGAGGGTAGACCGGCGGTCCTGGGGTGAGGAGCTGGGGCTCCGATCGCCTACGAACAGCATCTGGTCACCAGCACCCTCGCCGCATAACGACACAAACGGGTGTCCACTTCACGGGGGAAGGTTCAGTCGGCGTGTCTTCATGGGCCGCGACAACCTCCTGGTGCGAGCATCTTGACGCCGTCGCCGCCGAACTCGATGGCCGCCCACGCAAAACGCTCGGCTGGGAAACCCCAGCCGAGCGCCTGCATAAACAGCTCGCGGCCTGATCGACACGACCACGTGTTGCGGAGCCCCCTGAAACCGCCGTGGTAGCGGGCCTTACGCCCGTGGCGGGAGGGCAGACGAGCTCAGAGCTGGGTTTCGCCGCCGTCCACGGCCAGCTCGATGCCGGTGGTGTACGTGGCATCGAAGGCGAGGAATGCGGCCGCCTTGGCGAACTCTTCGACGGTGCCGTAGCGCTTCATGGGGTTGCTCGCGGTCCGCTCCGCCCTGAACTGGTCGGCGGCCTCTTTGGACAAGTTCATCGTTTCCAGAATCCCCGAGTCGATGGGACCCGGGCTGATCGCATTGACACGGATTCCCCGCGGAAGCAGCTCGCGGGAGAAGGTGCGGGCCATCGAGCGCAGCGCCGCCTTGCCGGCCGCATAGACGCTGGTGTCCACCATGCCGATGACGTTCGCGATCGAGGTGGTGAGGACGATGCCGACGTTCGCGCTCAGCAGCGGAGCGAGCTTCTGCACAGTGAAGAAGGCGCCCTTGACGTTGATCGCGAACAGCTCGTCGTACACGTCCTCGGTCGTCGACTCGAGGGGCGTGAGGGGTGAGATGCCGGCGTTGACGAACAAAGCCTCGATCGAGCCGAGCTCGCTCTTTACACGGCCGGCGAGCATATCCAGGTCGGACAGTGAGGCCACATCCGCCTGGACGGCCACGGCATTCTCGCCGAGCCGCTCGCGTGCCGCGTTGAGCTTGGCCTGAGAACGGCCGGTGATCACCACGCGGGCTCCGCCTTGCACCAGCAGCTCCGCCAGCGCGAGCCCCATGCCGCTGCTGCCACCCGTGATCACCACATTCTTGTCGCTGTACTTACCCATGCCGAGGTTGCTCCGTTCCCTCATCAAAAACGTGGTGATATGTCTGGATGTCGCCGTTCATGAAGCGAATCAGCCGAGGGTTTCGATCTTCATGTCGCCTGTGGTGACCGTGCGGATGTGATCGCTGGCGAGCAGGCTGTGCGGATTGCCGAGGTCGATGGCGCTGACCTCGTCGAGGCGGGCCAGCTGGGAAGGAGTGAGGTCGACCTGCAGGGCACCCAGGTTGCCCTCCAGCTGCGCGAGGGTGCGGGCGCCGATGATGGGTGCCGTCACGCCCGGGGCGTTCAGGGACCAGGCCAGTGCGACCTGGGCGGGTGTGCGGCCCAGCTCCGAGGCCACCTCCTTCACCACATCGGCAATGGCAAGGTTGCGGTCGGTGACCCATCCCAGGGCGACGTTGAGGCTCTTGCGGTTGCCGGCGGTTTCGCCGACAACGGAGCCCGCCTGGTTCTGGTCCTCCCGGCTGTACTTGCCGGTGAGCACCCCGCCGCCCAACGGAGAGAAGGGGACCACGCCGAGTCCCATCTCGCGTGCCATCGGGATCAGGTCACGCTCCGCGGTGCGCTCGATCAGGCTGTACTCGGTCTCCAGTGCGACCAGTGGCGACCAGCCGCGCAGGTCGGCGATCGCCTGCATGCGCGACACCTGCCAGGCCGGGGCGCTGGAGATCGCCACGTACAGCACCTTGCTCTGCCTCACCAGGTCGTCCAGGCCCCGCAGGATCTCCTCCACTGGCGTCCTGAAGTCCCATACGTTCACGTAGAGCAGATCGATGTAGTCCGTGTTCAGCTGCCGCAGACTGGCTTCCACCGACGCCAGCATGCTCTTGCGGTGCGTACCCCCGGAATTCGGGTCACCGGGCTGACACAGCGTCGAGTACTTCGTCGCCAGCACCATCTTGTCGCGGTTGGTGCGGGCGAATTCACCGAGCAGTCGCTCGGAGCTGCCGTTGGTGTAGGTGCTGGCGGTGTCGAAGAAGTTGCCGCCGAGCTCGGTGTAGCGGTCGAAGAGCTTGCGCGCCTCGTCGCGCTCGGCGCCCCAGCCCCACTCGGTGCCGAAGGTCGCCGTGCCCAGCGCCAGCGGTGAGACCCGGAGTCCGGAACGGCCCAGCAGCCGATAAGTGTCGAGAGTGAGTGCCATCGCGTTCTCCTGTGAGGTGCGGCTCGTGGCGTTCGAGAGGTGCAGATTGGTGGTCGACCCGCCCGGGTTTCAGGCGCCGAGCCCGTAGCCGCCGGCCACGGTGATGTCCTGGCCGGTGATGTAGCCGGCGGCGTCCGAGGCGAGGAAGGCGACTGCTTCCGCGACCTCCTGGCTGGATCCGAAGCGCTCGAAGGGGATCTTCGAGCGCATGGCGTCCCGGCCGCTCTCGGGCACCCCCAGCTTGTTGAGCAGCGGGGTGTCGGTGGCCCCGGGGCTCACGGCGTTGACGCGAATCCTGCGCGGGGCCAGTTCGAGCGCGAGCGAGGGCAGCATGGCCAGCAGCGCGCCGCGTGTCGCCGCCCCCACCGTGGCGCCAGGGGTGCCGCGACGGGATCCGATGCCGACGGTCAGCACGATCGAGCCGCCGTCGTTCATGAGGGGAAGGGCCTTTTGGAGGGTGAAGTACTGGCCCTTGAAGTTGAGGTCGGCGTGCTCGTCGAACGATTCCTCCGTCACCTCGGCAACCGGTGCCGGACGGAAGATCCCGGCGTTGAGGAAGAGCAGGTCCAGCGATCCGAACCGCGCCGACACCGCCGACATCAGGGCGTCGGTGTCGGAGAGCACGCGCCCGTCGGATCGGACGACAAGCACGTCACCGGGGAGCTCGGACTGCGCCCGCGAGACGGATTCGGGATTCTGTCCGGTGACCGCGACCTGGTAGCCGCGGGCGTGCAGCAGCTCGGCCGTCGCTCTACCGATCCCGGTCGTCCCCCGGTGATGACCGCTGTAGGCATGGCAAACCTTTCGTCGCTGAAGCGATGGGTGAGACCACCCGTAATCGGGGAACTCCCCGTTTGCCTCACCGTACACTGAACCGGGGACATCCCCGAATCGTTCCCGAGCCTCATCCGACACTCACGATCGCGAAGGTCATGACACCTCCACGCAGCACCCTGCGCGCCGACGCGCAGCGCAACCGCGAGCAGCTGATCGCCACGGCTGCCGAAGCCTTCGCCTCCGGACGCCCGATCTCGCTGGACGCGATCGCCAAACGCGCGGGAGTGGGGAACGCCACCCTGTACCGGCACTTCCCCACCCGAGAGGATCTGGTCGAAGAGGTCTACCGGGACCAGATCCGGCCCTTGCGCGAAGATGCGCGCACCCTGCTGGCCACCGAGCCACCCGCGCAGGCCCTCCACGCGTGGATGCTCCGATTCGCCGACTGGGCCGGTGAACGACGCGGCATCTGCGAGGCCCTGGTCGCCATGAGCGCTTCCGGCCGCTTCGGCACCGGACCGGTCTGCGACGAAGTCCAGCAGGTCCTGGCGATGGTGCTCGAGGCCGGCGCCACAGCAGGAGAACTGCGCAGCGACATCGACCCGGTCGAGGTAGGCGGCATCCTCGCCGGTTTGCTCTCCGTGGCCGGCGCACCCGAGCAGCGCCCCCAGCTGAACCGAATGCTGGACGTCGTCGTCGACGGACTCAGGCCCCGCTAAGAGGGTATCTGATCAACGTTCAGGTCGTTGTGGCGGTCATGTCCGTTTCGATTCGCCAGGTTGGCGTGGATTCTCCCGTCAGTTCGCGGGACATTTTGTTAGCCATCGCCCAGTGGATCATTGCCCGGGATCTCTGGGGTAGGGCTTCGTAGTCCCGGGCCAGGCGGCGGTGCTGCATCAGCCAGCCGAAGGTCCGCTCGATCACCCACCGTTTCGGCAGGGGCTCGAACCCCTTCGCTCGAGGTCGCTGCACGACCTCCACGTCGATGCCGAGGAGGGCGCCGTGGTTGAAGACGCTGTTCTGGTATCCGCCGTCGGCCCAGACCTTGGACACGCTTGTGTGGTTCGCAGCGACGTCGTTGAGCAGGAACTTGCCGCCGGTGGTGTCCTGCACGTTCGCGGCGGTGATGACGACGGCCAACACGAGACCGAGCGTGTCCGTGATCAGGTGCCGTTTGCGTCCTTTGATCTTCTTGCCGGCGTCGATGCCCTGGCTGGTCTCGGCCACGTTTGTCGAGGTCTTCACGCTCTGCGCGTCGATCACGGCCGGGGTCGGCTCGGCACTGCGGCCGTGGGCTCGTCGGGTCTTGTCACGTAACAGGTCATGCACCTGCTGGGTAGTGCCGTCCCGCTTCCCACTTCGCGTAGTAGTCGTAGACGGTCTTGCACGGCGGGAAGTCGTGGGGCAGGTACTCCCACGGGATGCCGGTGCGGTTGACGTACAGGATCGCGTTGACGATCTCCCGCAAGTCATGCACCCGGGCCGCCGTGCCGGGACCGGTCCGTCTCGCCCGCCAGGCGGCGAAGACCGGCTCGATCAGAGCCCAGCGGGCATCGGACACATCACTGCGATACGGACGGCGAGAACTCACGCACCGTGCAACGACCGCCGACGCCGCCAGTCACAAAAACATCCCAGAACACCAACTACCTAGATCAGATGCCCTCTAACAGGTGCCAGCGATCAGCGACTTCCAGGGCATGAGGGGCGGCTTCCCTGACCGCCTTGGTGTAGGCGGTGGCCCGGTCCCGGCAGATGATCTCGGCTCCGGGGTGCTCGGTGAGCCAGGCCGCGAACGTCTCCGAGGTGCGGTCGGGCAGCACGTCCACGACCCGGCCGGCCTCGACATCGACCAGCACAGTGCCGTAGGTGCAGCCCTTGCGGAAGGCGAACTCATCAACCCCCAGCACACGCGGCGCACGATCCGGCACCTTCGGCGTCGTCAACAGTCTGAGCAGCCGGGTCCGGCCCGCGACCAGCTGCAGGCGGCGGCACCACCGCGCGGCCGGACGGCCACCCAGTTCCGCCGCGATCGACCGCAGCCACCCCGTCAGCCCGGTGCTGGAGCGGCGGTGCCGCTCGGACAGGCCCGGCACCTGCTCGACGAACGTCTTGCGGGAACACTTCTTCCGGTCGCAGAAGTACCGGCGGACCCGCAGCCGAACGATGGCTCGGCGGGATCCCAACGGTCTTTCATTCAGAGCTCGTTGATAAGTGCTGTGCATGCGCCTCGCCTGTTTCCGGCAGTCCGGGCACCGGCCCGGGCGAGCGGTCGTACGGCGGTACGTCCTCCTCGGCGACCACCGTGACCTGCCGGTCCCGTAAGACTCCGCGGGCGTCCAGGGCGGTCAGCAGGGTGTGGCCGACCATGCCGTGGCCGACCAGGACCAGACGGTCGGTCATCCGTCGCCTCCGAGGGTCGAGACCAGGTGGAGGCGGTCCGGTGGCAGGGGTTCGGTCCTCTCGTAGGCCCGGCGCACCGTGTCGACGGTTGAGAGATCACCGAGCAGGATGCCGCCGACGACGCGGTCGTCGCGGGTGACGATCTTCTTGTGGACGCGCCGCCGGTCGTCCGAGACGGAGAGCACATCGATCCTGGGCCCACCCCGGGCACCGGTCCCGATCGAGGTGGTGGCCTCGCCGAAGACCGCCAGGTCGACCTGCTCCGTGATGAGCCGGGTGAGGGTGCGGGCTCCCGTGAACCGGGCGTGCCGGTCGTGCCCGGACAGCCTGGCCGCGAGCACCTCGGCCTGCTGCCAGGCGGGGGCGGCCGTGTCGTGCACGACCCCGTTGCCCTGCCCGGTGAGGCGGCCGTATCCGCTGTACGGGCGGCCCGCCTTGCCCAGGGCCAGGCAGAGGTTGATCCAGCCGTGCACGGTGTCTTCGACGCGGGCGGGCCAGTACTCCGTCGCGGTGGCGCGCACCGCCTCGAAGCCCGTCGTGCGGGCGGCGACGAAGTCCTGGTCGACCTGGCCCTCGGCGAGGGCGATGTGCAGCATGCCGAGGGCGAGGGCCAGATCGGTGCCGGGCAGGGGGCTCAGGTGCAGGTCGGCCCGTGCGGCGGTGCGGGTGCGGCGCGGGTCCACCCCGATCAACCGGCCACCGCGGTCGGCCAGCCGGGTGAGGTGGCGCAGGGCGGGCGGCATGGTGCCGGCCGGGTTGGCGCCGACCAGCAGGAGGCAGTCGGTCCCGGCGACGTCGGCGAGCGGGAACGGCAGCCCCCGGTCCAGGCCGAAGGCCCGGTTGACGGCGGCCGCCGCCGACGACATGCAGAACCGGCCGTTGTAGTCGATGGCCGACGTGCGCAGCGCGACGCGGGCGAACTTGCCCAGCAGGTACGCCTTCTCGTTGGTCAGGCCCCACCGCCGAACACCCCTACGGCGTCCCGGCCGTACGCGCTCTGCGTCGAGCGGATGCCCGCGACCACGCGCCCGAGCGCCTCGTCCCAGGTGGCCGGCCGTAACGGCCTGCCCCGGCCGTCGCGGACCAGTGGGGTGGTGAGCCGGCCCGCCGGGTCCAGCAGGTCGGCGGCGCTCTGCCCCTTGCCGCACAACGCCCCCTGGCTGACCGGGAACTCCGGCCATCCGTCGACCGCGGGAGGTGCCGCCCCGCCGGGGGCGGGCCGCAGTACCGTCCCGCACTGCAGGGAGCAGTACGGACAGTGGGTACGGACGCCGTCGGCCCGCTCGTTCATCGGAGCCCGCCCTCCGCGGCTCGGGTCCGCACCGTGCCGCCGGTCGGGGGCGTGGCGTCCTGGCCGGACGTGGCCGCGAGCGGCACCCGCGGCGATGTGGCCGCTTTCAGCAGCATCTCCTCGTGCTCCTCGACGAGTTGGGGGTCGAGCACGACGGCACCACCGGCGCCTGCGTGCGGGCCCTCCTCCGTCAGTACGGCGGTCCGGAGGACGATGTTCAGATCGGCGGTGCCGCAGCTGCTGCTCCCCACCGCACGCACCGCCCCCACCGCCCCCACCGCCCCCATGCGTTTGCCGCCCGTGCTCGTGTGCTGCGTCGTCACCGGATGCGGTGGGTCTCCCAGAACGGGCCGAGGTCCTCGTCCGTGGCCGCCTGTGCGGCCTTCTTGAACGCGGCCGTGGTGGAGACGCCGTACCAGTGGTCCCGGGCGTACCGCTCGAGGAACCAGGCCATGGTGTCGGCGCCGAGGACGCGTTCCAGGTCGGCCAGGGCGCAGGGCCCCGCCGTGTAGACGAGGTGGTACTCGCCGCGGTGCCCGGACCAGTAGGCCATCGAGTTGGTCAGCGCGGCACCGTCGCTCGGCCACTGGACGTCCGACCAGCAGTCACGGGTCTCCCACCCGTAGAAGCGGGCGTTGGCGTACTGGGCGAAGCTCTCGTCGAGCCACGGTGAGGCGTACTCGTCGTTGCCGACGATGCCGTACCACCACTGGTGCGCCACCTCGTGGACGACGGCGCCGCCCTCCTCGGTGGTACCGAGCAGGACCAGGCCCGGGTACTCCATGCCGCCGCCGAACCCGGGGGTCATCACGAGGTCGATCTCGCCGTACGGGTAGGGGCCGAACTCCTCGCCGAAACGGTCGATCGCGGCGACGGCGTCCGCGCGGTTGAGGCGCACCCCCTCGGCCGGTGTGTCGCTCGCCCAGTACGACTTCACGCGCACGCCGCCTGGTGTGGTCTCCGTGGCGGTGCGGAACGGGCCCGCCGCCCACGCGAAGTCCCGCACTCGGTGCGCGACGCTCTGCGTGACCGTGCGGCCGGGGCCGCCGGGGAGGGCCCGGGTGCGGCCGGTCGCGGGCACCTTCAGGGTCGACGGGTGGTCGAGCCGGACCCGGAAGTCGCTCGCCAGCGCGTAGAAACTCTCCCCGAGTGCCACGTACGGGTCGAGGTGCCACCCCTGCGCGTCGTGCACGGCGAGCACCGGGAGGGCGTTGCCGAGGAAGCGGTGGGCGCCCTCGCGGCCGAAGCGCGCGGTGCGGTCGGGCACGGTGAGGGAGACGTCGAAGGCGACCGACGTCCGCTCGCCGTGCCCGAGCCGCCGAGGGAGGGCGATGCGCAGGGCCGTGCACCCCACGCCGAGCCGGTCCGGCGTGCCGCCGTCGACGTTCGACACGGTGACCGGTGCCGGCGCGCCGGGGGTGCCGCACTGGTCCTCGCCGTTGCCCCACAGCCGTAGGTACACCTCGTGCAGCGGCTGCCGGGAGGCGTTGCGGAACGACACCCGCTGCCGTCCCGTCCAGTGACCGCCGTCGGCGTCGGAGCGCAGGGACACGTCGTAGCGGGCGAGGTCCGGTGTCGCGACCTCGATCCCTCCCGGCCCGGCCGCCGCACCGGCGTCCCGCGCACCGGGGCCGATCGCGACAAGCTGCACCAGCAGGACGAGCAGGACACCCATCAGACGACGACGTGACGTGGGCGACCAGATGATTGACGGCGACATGCCGTTGAATCCTGCCACAACTCGGCTTGTGCGGCGCCGAGTTGGCGCTTCCCTCCTGCCGAGTGACGCGGCTGCTTGACTCTCCCACGAAGGGAGAGTCGAGAGTGGAGCGCATGCACAGGGACGACGCGTCGCGGCCTACATGGAGCATCGGGGCCGTGGCTCGGCAGGTGGGGCTGCCGGTGAAGGTGGTGCGGCACTGGTCGGACGTGGGTGTCGTGACACCCGTCGGCCGGACCTCCGGCGGCTACCGCCGCTACGACACCGCCGGCGTGGCCAGGCTGCACCTGGCCCGCACCCTGCGGGACCTGGGGATGGGGCTCGGGGACATCCGGGCCGCCCTGGACCGCGAGGACGGACTCCCGGAGGTCGCGGCCGCGCATGTCGAGGCTCTGGAGGCGCAGATCCGCCGCCTGCGGACCCACCAGGCCGTCCTGCGCACCGTCACCCGACGTACCACCCACGAAGGGCTCGCTCTGATGACCCGCACCGCCCACATGTCCCCCGACGAACGTCGCGAGTCGGTCCACGACTTCCTCACCGAAACACTGGGCGATCTGAACGTGCCCCACTTCCGTGAGGGGCTCCTCGCGGCCGGCTCCGACCTACCGGAGGACCCCACCGACGAGCAGGTCGAAGCCTGGCTGGAACTGGGCGAACTGGTCGCCGCCGGGGAACTGCGCCCCGCCGTGCGGCGCTTGGCAGAGTACGCCGCCCGTCAGGAGCGGGGAGTGCGGCAGACCTCCACGGCGGAGGAGATGCGGGCGCTCACCGACACCTGGACCGCACATGTCCGCGAGGCGATGCGGACCGGCACCGCGGCGGACTCCCCCGCGGCCGACCGGGTCGTCGCCGACATCATCGCCGTCTGGCTGCCCAGCCGCGCGAACACCGACCCCGCCGTGGTCGCCGACGGCACCGCGGCACGCGCTCTCCTGTGCGAGCAGCTCACCGCCGCGGCCGAGCCCGCCGTGGAGCGCTTCTGGCAACTGCTGTGCGTCCTCGGCGGCCGGCCCGCACCCGCCGGGATCGCGGAGGAAGGACGGTGGCTCGTCACCTCGCTGCGCGCCAACCCCGCGCCCGGTGCGCGACGCCGTTCTCGCGGCCCTCTACACGGACGACACCGACCCCTGGCCGGGCGGTGTCCTGGACGCTTTCACGCGCGTCCAGGACACCGTCGGCGCACTCGTGCGCGCGGCGGCGCCGGAACAGTTCGGCCTGCCGACCCCCTGCGAGGAGTGGACCGTACGGGACCTGCTCGACCATCTGGTGTGGGAGAACATCATCTGGGGCGGGCTGGCCCAGGGCACGCCGCCCACGGTCGGCCACGCCGAGGACCATCTCGGCGACGACCACATCGCCGCCTTCGAGACCGCCGCCGCCACGGCTCGCGCCGCGTTCCGGCAACCGGGCCTGCTGGACCGCTCCTTCGGTCCCGCTCCCGGCCGTCGTGCGGTCGAGCAACTCCTCGTCGAGCTGCTGGTGCACGGCTGGGACCTCGCGACCGCGCTCGGCCGCGACCGGGATCTGGAGCCCGACCTCGCGCGCGCCGCCCTGCCGGTCGTCCGGGAGATCTACGGCGGACTGCCCCGCACCGCCGGTGGATCCGTCGCCCCGGTGCGGTCCGCACCCGAGCACGGCCCGCCCCTCGACCGGGTGGCGGCTTTCCTCGGCCGCCGCGTCCCCCAGGACCGCATTCCCGAGGACCGCATTCCCGAGCGCGGCTTCTCCGAGGATCGGTGCTCCGAGGACCGCCTCCCCGAGTAGCGGCACGCCGTCGGTGCGCCGGCGCGGGTCGACGGTGCGCCGGCGCAGGTCGCGGTGTCGCTAGCGCGGGTCCGCGGTGACGCGTTCGAGCGCTGCCCGGCCCGCGGGGCCCCAGGTCGGCTTGCCGCCGGGCAGGCCCCGGTCCCCGTTCTGGCCCATGAGCATGAGGAACAGGGATTTCATGGCGGCGAGCCCGCGGGCGCGGCGGATCGTCGCCTCGTCCGCACGCGCGTACACGTCGAAGAAGCGTGCGGCGGCGCCTGCGGGAAGGAGAACCCAGGCGGCCGCGAGATCCCATGCCGGATCACCGGCGAACATGTCACCGAAGTCCACCACGCCCGTCAGCGTCCCGTCCGAGACGACGACGTTCGCGGGGTGCAGGTCACCGTGCACCCACAGCGGTGGGCCCTCCCACTCGGGGGCCGCCACGGCGTCGTCCCAGACGGCCCGGACGTCGGCGGTGATGTCGCCGGGATCGACGGCTCGCAAGAACCTCTCGAAGCCGTCCGTGCACTCCTTGGGGTGACCACCGCGGTCCGAACCGGCCGGCGCCTCGGCGGGCGCCTCGACATGGAGCGCCCTGAGGAAACCCGCCAGCGTCTCGGCCGCGTGCTCACCACGGCTGATCATGCCGTGGTCCAACGGCTCGCCCGGAACCCACGTCATCACGGTCCAGTGCTTGGGGAAGCGCGCGGACGGTGCGCCGTCGCGGACCGGGGTCGGCACCGGGAGCGGCAGTCGCGGGGCCAGCACGGGCAGCCACCGCCGCTCCTTGAACTGGTGTTCCGGGGTGGGGTCCATGCGCTGCATGCGTACGGCCAACTCGTCCCCGAGCCGCCACATCTGGTTTCCCCAGCCACCCGCCACCTCACGGACGGCCAGCGCCGCGAGGTCCGGATGCTGCTCTCGCACCAACTCGCGCACCAGGTCTGCGGTGATCTCGATCTCACGCTCGGTCATGCGGAGTCACAGTACGAGATCCAGCAACTCCCGCAATTGACCGGTCAATTGCGCAATTGTATGGTCGAAGAGTCGGGGAACAGTGCCGCCGGTCGGCGGATTCGACGAACGGACTGGTCAGTTGGCAGCGCCGCTCTACGTGCAGATCAGACGCGAGATCGAGGCGAGGATCCGCGCCGGGGAACTGCCTCCCGGTACGCGGTTGCCGACCGAGAAGGATCTCTCCGTGCGGCACGGTGTCAGTCGCGCCACGGCGCAACGCGTCCTCAACGACCTGGCGGAGGCGGGGCTGGCGATCCGCCGACGGCGTCACGGTACGTTCGTCGCGGACGTGACGCGGCAGATCAATCTGCTCAACTTCGTCACCCCCGCGACCGCCGCCAAGGGCGTGCCGGGCCGGCACGAGGTCGTCTCCGCGCGGATCGTCAGAGCCGCCGACGCGGTCCTGGCGCTCCCCGGCGCCGCCGCCGACACGGCCGTGGTGGAGCTGGTCCGCCGCAAGTTGAACGTGCGCGAGGAGCCGCAGTCGGTCGAGCGGCACGTCGTGCTCTTCGCGGCCGCCCCCGACCTGCTGAACGAGAACCTCGACCACCTCGTCACCCTCCCCTACCTGCGAAGCAGGGGCGTGCCGATCGACGTGATCCGGCTCTACCTCGACCCGGTCGTCCTCGGCGAGCAGGACGCCGCGCTGCTGGACAGCGAGATCGGGACACCGGCGCTGATGAGGCGCAGGGAGTTGCGTGCCGAGGACGCGACCACCGTCGAGGTGGTCACGACCCTCGTCCGTCCGGGAACCGCCGAGTTCTTCCTGGAGCTGCCGGTCCCGGACATGTGAGCACCAGTCGCCTCCGGAAAGGGATGTGCGGACATGAAGGTCATCATCATCGGTGCCGGTGTGCTGGGCGTGAGTGTCGCGAGGCAACTCGCCGTCGCCGGTCAGGACGTGCTCCTCCTCGATCAGCGGGGAGCGGGCACCGGCACGAGCGCGACCACCTTCGCCTGGACCAACTCCAGCCGTAAACCCGACCCCGCCTACCACCGGCTCAACCTCGCGGGCATGGAGGAGCACGCCAGGCTCGCCGAGGCGCTGCCCGGTGCGCCGTCGTACTTCCCCAGCGGGGCACTGCAGTGGGCGGACGCCGCGAACGAGCAGCGGCTCGCCGACAACGTGGCACGCCTGCGTTCCCTCGGCTACCCCGTGCGCTGGGTCACGGCCGACGAGGCCACCCGGACGGCGGGCGAGCTCCGCGTACCGGCCACCATCACGTCCATCGCGCACTTCCCCGGCGAGGGGTACGTGCTGCCGGAGCTCTTCGTGCGGAACCTGCTGACGGATGCCCGGCAGCACGGCGCCACCTACCTGATCGGCGAGGTCGAGGCCGTCGACGAAGGGCCGGACGGAGTCTCCGTCACCCTGGTCGGAGGTCAGGTCCACCAGGGCGATCGCGTCGTCCTGGCGGCAGGCCGCTGGACACATCGACTCGCCGCACGGGCCGGGATCGACATTCCCATGGTGACCGACACCGGTCGTGGAGCGCAGACCGTCGGCCTGCTCGGTTACGCCGCCTCCCCCGCCCTGGACCTGCGGTGCGTGATCCACAGTCCGGGCCTCAACCTCCGCCCCGCCGGCGGCGGACGTACCGTCCTTCAGGCCCTCGACCTCAACGCCGGCGTCGATCCGGCGAACCCTCCGTCCGTCGACGGGGAGATCGCACGCACTCTCGCCGGACGGTTCTCGGCGCTGCTGCCAGGCCCCCGCCGGGAGCCGGAGATCGACCTGCGGGTCGGCATCCGGTCACTGCCTGCGGACGGCCACACCATCGCCGGCTACGCCTCCGCGCGGTCCCGTGTCTACTGCCTCGTCTCGCACAGCGGCATCACCCTGGCACCGGTCCTGGGGCGCCTGGTCGCGGCCGAACTCACCACCGACCAGGAGCAGAGCCTCCTCGCGCCCTTCCGGCCCACGCGGTTCAAGGACGTACCTCGCACGGACATCGAGGTGGACCAGCGGGCCGTGGGGCTGGGCGACCAGTAGCCGACCGCACTGCGCCCCTCGTGCAGCGCGCCGGGACGAGGGCGAGGCGCGGGCGAGGCGAGGCCGTGAGCGGGCCCGTGCGTCGGGCGGTCCGTTCACCCCGTCTTCCGTCACGTACAACCCTCTGTCCACCTGGAGGGTCGTACGGACGTCGCATCATCAGACAGGAGTATCACCTTGCGCGCACGCACCCTGCCGGTGGCCACGGTCGCCGCCCTCGCCCTTGCCGTCACCGGGCTCGGCGCGCCCTCGGCCGGCGCGGCGCCCTCCGGTCTCGCGGACGACTTCAACGGCGACGGCTACCGCGATCTCGCCATCGGCACGCCCAAGGCGAGCGGCGGCACGGTCACCGTCCTCTTCGGCTCCTCCTCCGGCGTCAGCCGGACCCGGTTCGTGAACGTCACCCAGGACACACCCGGGGTGCCCGGTGCCTCGGAGAGCGTGGACAAGTTCGGCGAGAACGTCACCAGCGGCGATGTGAACCACGACGGCTACGCCGACCTGATCGTCGGCGCGCCCGGCGAGGAGGTCACCGGCAAGCCGCGCGGCTCGGTGACGATCGTCTGGGGCGGCGCGAAGCCGTTCACCTCGGGCGGCATCGCCCTCACCGCCCCGACCGCCGAGGCGGCCGGCTTCGGCGAGGGCGCGGCCTTCGCCGACCTCGACGGGGACGGCACCGCCCAGCTGGCCGTCGTCGGCACCGACACGTTCTGGTGGTACGGCGACGGAGGGCCCACGCAGGACGGCGCGATCGCCCCGGAGGTCGACTTCCTGCCGGACGGCGTGCGCCTCGACGGCATCGTGGCCGGCCACTTCTCCTCCAAGGACGGCAGCAACGGCTACGAGTACGTCCTGCACGGCAGCCGCACCGAGCCCGACGGCACCCCCGCCCCCGGCTACATCGGCGTACTGCGCGGCGGGCCCGGCGACATCGGCTCCGCGCACACGGTCCTGAGCGACGACGGGACGACCGGCTCGGCGGCATGGTGGTCGTCGGCCGTCGCGACGGGCGACATCGACGGCGACGGGTACGAGGACCTGGTCGTCGCCGACTCCGCGGGCGCCAAGGGAGGCTCGTTCACGGTGCGGTACGGGTCGGCGTCCGGACTCCCGCTCAAGGGCCGCACGTACCACCAGGACAGCCCCGGGGTCCCCGGCACCGACGAGGCCTACGACGCGTTCGGTTCGGCGCTCGCCCTGGGCGACGTGACCGGCGACGGCCGCGCGGACCTCGCGATCGGCGCCCCCGGTGAAGGCGTCGACGGCAAGCGCACCGTGGGCAACACCGTGCTGCTCAAGGGGAGTTCGAGTGGTCTGACCACGACCGGCGCCCAGTCCTTCCACCAGGCGACGGCGGGTGTACCGGGTGCCGCGGAGGCCGGCGACCACTTCGGCTCGTCGCTGCGCCTGCGCGACATCAACGGCAACGGCAAGGCCGACCTCGCGATCGGCGCGTACGGCGAGGACGTCGTGCCGAACGGCTACGACGACGGGGCGGGATGGGTGCTGCGGGGTGCGGCCTCCGGCCTCACGACCACCTCGGCGACCTCCTTCAACGCGACGGACTTCGGATACCCGGTGGTGGCGGGCCGGAAGTTCGCGAGCGTTTTCGCCCGCTGAGGCCGCCCCACGCGACGGGGCGCCGACACCACCGAGCCGCTCACGTGGTGAAGCGGGCGTGCACGCTGACGGCGTATCCGCAGCCGTCTTCGTAGGGGTCGCCACTCCAGGTCGCATAGCGCTGACGCAGCGTCAGTCCGGCCTGGGCGCACCAGTGGTCGAACTCCGGGAGGGTCACCGTCGGTTCCGGCAGCGGCAGGTGGGCCGCGTCCAGGCCCATGCCGGTGACCAGCACTCCGCCGGGGCGCAGTACGGCGGCCAACTGCTGGACGACCGCCGCCTCGGTGCCGGGGGCCAGCAGCGGGACGACGTTCCCGGCGGCGATCGCCAGGTCGTAGCCCGGTTCCAGGCCGAGGGTGTCCAGCCGGGCGAGGTCACCGAGGAGCCACTCCTGTGCGGGGGCTTCCCGGCGGGCGACGGCGAGCATCGAGGCGTCGATGTCCACGCCGGTGCAGGAGTGGCCCAGTTCGGCGAGCCGGATCGCGATCCGGCCGGTGCCGCAGCCGGCGTCGAGCACGCGGGCGGCGGGCCGCGCCAGCAGCGCCGCGCAGAAATCGGCCTCGCCGTGGACGTCGTGGCCCGATGCGGCGAGTCGCGCGAAGCGCCGGGCGTACTCCTCTCCGGCCTGTCCGCCGGTCAGTTCGGCCCAGCGGTCGCGATCTCCGGTCATGTTCAGCACGCCTTCCGGTCAGGCTCCATCACACGGATCTTATAGTTGGGGGTTCTCCCCTCATGTGCCCGCACCACCGCACGCCCACGATGGATCACGGCACAACCAGTCCGTGGTCATCATCCGTGGTCATCAGGGGAAGAGGAGCAGCATTGAAGACCTCGATACGCACCATCGTGCAGGTCGGCGTGGCGAGCGTGGCGCTGGGGGCGGCGACGGTGTTGTCGGCGGGGCAGGCGCACGCCGCGACGGGGGTGCGCGTGGACACCGTCCGCATCCACGTCAACGCCGTGGCGGGGAAGGCCAACGACCTCTCCGTCACCCGGTCCGGCAACACGGTGACCATCAGCGACGGCGGTGACGCCGTCACCGCGGGATCGGGCTGCACCCAGGTCGACCGTGACACCGTCACCTGCCCCTACGACGGCCGCACCCTCACGCTCGCCATGGGGGACCTCGGTGACATGGTCCTCGTCACGGGCAACCTGGCCGCCGACATCACCGGCGGCACGGGCGACGACATCATCACCATGGACTACACCGCCACCGCGAGGACCTTCCTGGACGGACAGGGCGGGCACGACACCGTCTTCGGAGGTGCCGGCGTCGACAACATCACCGGTGGCTCCGGTGACGACGTCATGTTCGGCAGGAACGGCGACGACCGCATCAACGCCGGAGACTTTGCACCCGGAAACGACCGCTCCTTCGGCGACGCCGGCACCGACACCTGCACGGGCGACGCCAACGACCTGAAGGACAGCTGCGAGAGGTGACCGCCGCCCCGAACGGTCACGGGAAGTGGTGCGGCGGGATGCGCGGCAGCAGACGGCCGGCGTTGAGGTAGCGCGCGTGCAGCCCGGGCGGCTCGACGATGTCGACGCCCGCCGACCGCACCACGTCCGCCAGGTAGGCGGTGTCACCGACCCGGGCGTGGAGATACCCCGGGTCGGTGACCTCGCGCAGGCCCTCGGCGACCATGTCCAGGTCGCGGCCCGCCAGGTCCTTCTTCGCGCTCATCGTGCAGCCGTCGGCGAGCCGGAAGGCCTCCTCGGCGACCTGCCGGGGGCTGTGGTCGCGGTAGCCTGGCTCGCGCGTCGCGTGGACGGCCCTGCCGACGAGGTCAGAGGAAGGCGGCGAGCCCGGTCAGGAAGCGGTCCACGTCGTCGGTGGTGTTGTAGGGGGCCAGGCCCGCGCGCAGGGCGGGGGCTTCGAGTTTGAGCGCGTTGAAGGGCTCGTAGGCGTAGAACGACCCGGCCGGTGCCACCACGCCGCGCGCGGCCAGGTGCGCCTGGGCCTCGCGGGCGTCGCGGCCTTCCAGGGTCATCAGGAGGGTCGCCGTGCGGTCGGGCGCCTTCGAGTGGACGGTGACGGCGTCGCCCAGTGGCTCCAGCCCCTCCTGCAGCCGTGCGCGCAGCGTCAGTTCGTGCGTGTGCAGGGAGTCCAGGGAGTGGGCGAGGCGCTCCCTGCGCGAGAGCGCCGTGCCCGGGTCCAGCGCGGCGAGGAAGTCGACGGCGGCGGTGGCGCCCGCCAGGATCTCGTAGGGCAGTGTGCCGAACTCGAATCGCTCCGGCACCGTGTCGGGGGACGGCACGAGCTTGTCCGGGCGCACGGTTTCGAGGAACTCGGGCGCCGCCGCGAGGACTCCGCAGTGCGGTCCGAGGAACTTGTACGGCGAGCAGACGAACGCGTCGGCCCCGAGGGCGGGAACGTCCACGAGGTGGTGCGCGGCGTAGTGGACGCCGTCCACGTACAGGAGGGCCCCGACGTCGTGCGCGCGGTCGGCGATCCGTCGCACGGGCGGCTTGGTGCCCAGCACGTTCGAGGCCGCCGTGACGGCGACGAGACGGGTACGGGGCGTCAGGGCCCGCTCGTAGGAGTCGAGGTCGAGCTCCGTGGTGTCCGGGTCGATCTCGATCCAGCGGACCGCCACTCCGGCGCGCTCGGCGGCCTGGATCCAGGGGCGGACGTTGGCGTCGTGGTCGAGACGGCTGAGGACGATCTCGTCGCCCGGGTGCCAGGTCTTGGCCAGGTGGCGGGAGAAGTCGTACGTCAGCTGGGTGGCGCTGCGCCCGTGGACGACGCCGTCGGCGGGCACCTGGAGGAGGTCGGCGTAGGCGGCGCGGAACTCCTCGACGGCGCGCTCGGCGTTGACTTCGGAGGGGCTGACGGTTCCCCGGTTGGACAGCGGGCCGGTCAGCGTCGCGGCGATCGCGTCGGCGACGGGGCGGGGGGTCTGCGTTCCGCCGGGGCCGTCGAAGAAGGCGAGCCCCGTGTCGAGGGAGGGGAAGTGGGCCCGCAGCGCGGTGACGTCGATGGCCATTCTCGGCCTTTCTCTCAGAACGGGTTGCCTGGCGTCCTTCCGCGGGGCGGATCGCCCGGCGTCGCGGTCCCTCTACCCTGACGTGCGCCGCCACGCACGTCTCCCGTCGCGGGAGACCGGATCCTGGATGACAGCGCCGCACCGGCCAGGGCGACCGGTCCGACCGCCAGTCGCCCACGTCGCTGCCGCCGCGTCGGGGCGCCGGTCACCGCAGGCTGCCCGTCAGGGTGTCCTCCTGCCAGGCTGCCAGGCGGTCGGCGAGCGGAGCGGTGCCGTCGAGGACGTGCTGGGAGAACGCGTCCCGTTCGTGGGCGATGACGGCGGCTTCCCAGACGCAGGGGGCGAGGCCGGTGCGTCCCGGGCGGAGCCGGTCGGGCCGCCCGGCCGGGCCTGTGAAGACCGCCAGGTCGGACATGTGGCCCTCGATCCAGGTGTGGACCAGGACGTAGTCGCCGTCGCCGCCCGCGTGCAGGATCAGGGCGGCGAGCCCGAGCGACCCGCGGACGCGCCCGAGTTCGAGATGCGCCGCCGCGATCCGCAGGGCCTCGGCCGTGTCCTGCTCCGCGACGCTGCGGCCCGGTGCCTCCAGGGTGTACACCTTGACCAGGTGACCGGCGGCCTCCCGCGTGCCCAGAGGACGTACGGTCCGTCCGTGATGGCCTCGCGACAGGTCGAGCAGCGCCGCCGAGTCCACCGCGGCGGGAAGTTCGTGATCGCTCATGCGCCCATCATGCGATGGCTATTCCGGCTGAGTCACCGTCAGCGCCCAGCGGATCTCTTCGGACGACGCGTCGACGCCGATGGTGAAGGAGCCCTTCTGGACCACACCGGCGTCCATGGTCACCGAGCCGACACCGGCCGTGCCCGCCGGGCAGTCGACCGAGTACGCGGCGACCTCCGTCTCCTGCGATCGCATCGTCACCCGCACCTGACCGCCGCCCTCACAGGCCACCGTCAGAACGGTCGGCAGCATGTCCCAGGCACCTCCCGACGCCACCCCGCCGTCGCCGGTCTGTTCCGGCACCCACACCAGGCCCTCCGGACCGGGATGGGGCAGCAGGGGATCTCCGGCCGCCGCGGCGGACCCCACGCCGGAAGCCGCCAGCACACTGGCCGTCAGCGCCGTCACGGCCAGGGCTCGTCCTGTTCGGTTCACGCGCACTCCCTCGTTCGTTTGTTCGGGAGGTCACAGTCTGCCCGCTTGATCACCGCCGGACCTGAGTACGCGTACTCAGAAACGATCAGGTTGGCCGGAACCGTTTCGCGCCCCGTCCCGGCCCGGCCACAGTGTCACAGTGTCACAGGGCTGTCCGGGGACGGTCCGAAGACCGTTCCCTGTCGGTGTGAGCGGGTGGCGGGAACGCTCCCATGAGGCACGATCACCGGACATTCACACTTTCGGGGGGTTCCTCATGGCTCACGCAGCCCGTTCACGCCGTATCACCGCCGTACTCGCCGCCTGCTCACTCGGCGTCGCGGCACTGACCGCCTGCGGCGGGGGCGCCGACAAGGACACGGCTTCCCCGAGTGCGTCCGCGACCGCGCCCGGCAAGAGCACGGACAAGGGCAAGGGCGCGGGCAAGGGCCCGGGCGGGGAGAAGGGCGCGGACGCGTCCTCGACGGCCTCCCCCGGGGACAACGGTGGCGTCGGCGGCAGCGGCGGCTCCACCGGCGGCGGCAGCACCCCGCCCCCGTCGAAGGCCGGATCGGGCAAGTCCGGATCGGACCAGTCCGTGTCCGAGGAGACTGGAACCGACGACGACCAGGACGGCGGCGTGGGCATGTGCGAGACGGCCGACCTGAGCTACGACGTCACCGTCGCGTCGAAGCCGGCCAACCACGCCCTGCTGACCGCGACCAACGACAGCGGCGACCCCTGCCTGCTGTCGGCGAACGACCTGGTGATCACGATTCCGGGTCTCGACGGCGCGGCGGAGCACCGCGGCCCCACCGTCGACGACTGGATGCTGAACGCCGGCGAGCGCGCCTACGCCGGGATCCTGTTCGCGGGAGCCGGCACCGAGGGCGGCAAGACCGCCGACCAGGTGGAGATCGCGCTCACGGCCGCGGAGAGCCCGGCGACGGTGACGATCGCCGACGGGCCCGTCACGGTCAACGACGGCACGGTCACCAACTTCCTCGGAACGGCCGAGGACGCGCTCTCCTACTGATCACGCCCGGGTCGCGTGCCGGGCGTGATCGGTCAGAGGTCCAGATAGAAGCGGATGGTGGTGCCGTCCTCGGTGGTGTGGAAGCGCACGAGGTCGGCGACGTAGTGGACGAGCATCAGACCGCGGCCGCCCAGCTGGTCGCGCGCCGGGGGCCTGCGGCCGGCCAGGGGGTCGGTCAGGCGCCCTCCGTCGTGGACCTCACAGACGACCTGCGGTCCCTCGGCCCAGACCCGCACGGTGCCCGCTCCACCGCCGTGCACCACGCTGTTGGTGGTCAGCTCGGCCACCGCCAGCATCAGATCCTGCAAGCGGGCGCCCGCCAGGCCCAGCCGCCCGGCCTCCTGGACCGCGAAGGAGCGGGCCAGCGGGAGCGCGTCCCCGTCGAAGGAGAGGGAGGCCGCTCCGGGCGGGCTGGTGAGCGGCTGGTTGTAGCGGGCGACCGCGTGCTCGGGATCGTAGGCGTCGCTGGTCAGTTCGACGCCGGCGTCGATGACGACGGGGTGGGTGACATAGGCGTCCGCGAGCGATTCCGGGGCGAGGGCGTCCGCGTCGTACGGGCACAGGATCGTCACGTCGCGGCCCTGGAAGGCCGCGTTGATGAGGGCCTCGTGCTGGACGCACGCCGGGTACTCCACGGCCGAGCGGTCGGCCCAGATCGGTTCGCCGATGATCCTCACCCGGCTCGCCGGGTGGGCGTCGGCGAAGGCGCGCAGTACCCCGGGAATGATCCGCCCCGGGTTGCGGCCCGCCGACGTCATGTCGAGGAACTTGACCTCGGCGGCGCTCGCGCCCATCTCGGCCCTGATCAGCTCCAGGTTGGGGCCCGGGACGGCGACCGCGACGGCCTCCCCGGCGGACAGTCCCTCCAGCAGGAACGGCACCGTGCCCGCCGTGTACTGCTCCCTGCCCCGGTAGAACAGCGCAGGGTGCACAAAAGGTTCGTGTTCTCTGTTCGTGGCCGTACTCATCGCCCCGCCACCTCGATCTTCGAAAGGCCGGGCCAGAACATGTCCAGGATCCGCTCCAACTCCGGCGGTGGACGGTCCACGACGATCCGGCCCGTACCCAGTCGCTGCGCCGTGACCGCCAGCGCGGCCGCGCCGCCCACGTCGATGGACATCAGGTCGGCCAGCTCCACGAAGGAGACGTCCGTGTGGGCGTGCGCCAGGTCCTCCAGAGCGTGTACCCAGAAAGAGCGGGTGATCACGTTGATCTCTCCTGCGGCTCGGATTCCCGGGCGGCCCGGCAGAGAGCGGATCTCCAGCGCGGTGCCCCCGTGCGTTCGTGCCGCCCCCGGCCCGTGCACGTCGTGGGAGGCGTCCATGTTCTCTCCCCTGCCCCGTGCGCCGCTGTACGGCGCTCCCCGACTCCACGCCCACCGTACCTGGGGTGACGGCGGGCAACGGACACGTCATCCTATAGCCCGCCGGTGCGGGGACGCTCAGCCGGCGTCCGGCCGATCGCCGTCCGGCCGTGCGGCGCGCGCCGGACGGAAGCACGCCGACACCGTCTTGCCGTGCCGCTGGCACCGCATCTCCAACGTGTCCGCGAGCATCCGTACGATCCCCACGCCGCGGCCGGAGGTCTCCCCCGGCTTGGGGCTGCGTTGGAGCGGCAGTGTCGGGTCCTCGTCGTGGACGCTCACCTGCAGACATTCGCCGTCCCAGGTGAGGATCAGACGCGCGTCGCTGTGCGCGTGGATGTGCGCGTTGGTGAGCAGCTCGGACACGGCCAGCACGACGGCGTCCACCGTCTCGGGCTCGTCCGCGGTCCACGGGAGGGACTCCAACTGCCGTCGTGTCCATCGCCGTCCGGCGTGCACTCCTCCCGACACGGGAAACGAATGCGCCCATCCCTTCGCCTTGATGCCCGTCGCTCCGGAGCCCGTCCTCTTGCTCGTCACCGGCTTCCCCGTTCTCCCGTCCGACGCGGTCTCGTACAGACCGAGTGCCCGCCAACCGCGCCGGCAGACGTGCCCTCGTACGGCGTTCGTGTCGGACGGCGGTGATCAGTCCTGCGGTACCTGTGCCACCCGGACGCCCACGAGGCAGGTGTCGTCGTCCGTGTCGGACCTGCTGTAGGTGAGGAGGCGGTCCAACTGCTGGTCGAGGGTGGGGGGCACGGTGCGGGCGGCGGTGAGCAGTTGGGCCAGGGATTCCTCCACGGAACGGTCACGGCGTTCGATCAGGCCGTCGGTGTACATCAACAGGGTGTCGTCGACGGCCAGTTGCAGTTCGTGTTCCTCGTACGTCGCCTCGGGCAGGGCGCCGAGCAGCAGGCCCTTGACCAGGGGCAGCGGCGTCGCCTCGGCCGCGCGGACCAGGACGGGCGGCAGATGGCCCGCCCTGGCCCAGCGCAGGGTGTGACGGTGGGGGTCGTAGAGGCCGCAGACGGCGGTCGCGGTGACGGCTCCGGTCAGGTGGTGGGCCACCATGTTGAGCCAGGCCAGCAACTGGCCGGGCCCGGCGCCCGTCACGGCGAGACCGCGCAGGGCGTTGCGCAGGACGACCATGCTGGTGGCCGCCTCTATGCCGTGTCCGGCGACGTCCCCTACGCACAACAGCACCAGCCCGGAGGGCAGCACGACCGCGTCGTACCAGTCGCCGCCCACCAGGTGCTGGGTCTCGGCGGGCCGGTAGCGGACGGCCACGCGCAGTCCGGGGGCCTCCAGGGGGGCCTGGGCGGGGGGCATGATCGCGTGCTGGAGCTGGAGGGTGAGCCGGTCGCGTTCGCTCGCCTGCTGTTCGGAGTGGGCGAGTTGGTCGCGGGTGGCGGCGAGGGCGACCTCCGTCCAGTGGTGGGCGGAGATGTCCTGGTAGGCGCCCCGGACGACGAAGAGCCGGCCGTCGGAGTCGAGGACCGGCTCGGCCACCACACGGATGTGCCGGGTGACGCCGTCGGGCCGCTGGAGCCGGAAGGCCGCGGACGCGGAGCGGCGGTGGTGCAGCAGGGTGCGCAGGAATCGGCCGATGGCGACGGCGTCGTCGGGGTGGGCGTGGGCGGGCAGGTCCTCCAGCGGGACGGGGCCGCTGATGGAGGGCTTGCCGTAGAGGCTGTAGAGCTGACCGTTCCAGGTGATCTCGCCGGTGAGGAGGTTCTCCTCGAACCCGCCGATGCGGCCGAGGCGTTGCGCGTGCTGGAGCAGGCTCGCCAGCCGTGCGGTCTCGTCCTCTATGCGCCAGATGAGCAGGACGCTGCCGCCGTGCCGGGTGATGTTGATGTCGGCGACCGCCGACAGCGGGACGTCCTCCACGAGGGAGGTGAGCCGCATGCGGCGGGCACGGAACGGCTCGCCGGTGGCGTAGACCCGTTCGACCTGCTCGAACAGTTCGCTGTCGCCGGCGGCCATGGGATACGTCTCAAGGAGCAGGCTGCCGTTGACGACGCCCCGGGGCCGGCCGGCCGGGTCGAGGAAGCGGCTGTTGACGTGGTGGATGCGGAAGTCGACCAGTTCCCCGGTGGCGTCCAGGTGGGGGACGAGCACCAGCGCGGGGTCGTGGAGTCCGTCGGCGAGGTCCATCAGTTCGGCGACATCGGGCAGGTTCCCGGTGCGCGTGTCGCCGTCACCGTGGTGCGGGGCGAAGGTCCCCAGCGTGTGGGCGCACAGCTCGGCCAGGGCCTCGACCTGGCGGACGATCTGCGGGGGCTGTGCCTCCAGCGGTGTGGGCCAGACGATCTCCAGCACTCCGTGGATGCGGCCGCCGGTGCCCGCGGGTACGGCGACCCGGCCGCCGTCGGGATGGTGGTGCCGGCCGATGGAGGGCAGGCCGGTCTGGGACAGGCTGCCGATCCACTGGCCGGCCCGGTCGCCGAGTCCGCGACGGGCGACGGTGACGACGCCGGGCGGGACGTACCGCCAGCGGGTCGCCTCGGCGGCCGAGAAACCGGCGCTGCCGGCGAGGGTGAGGGAGCCGTCGGCGCCCAGCGCCCAGATCGCCACGGCTTCGGCGCCGAGCGGCGTCAGGGCGTGTTCGAGGAGGGAGTCGGCGACGGCCTGGGCGTCGTGGGCGGCCAGTGCGGCACTCTCCGCAGTCCGCAGCCGTACGGCGAAGGAGCAGCCGCCCAGTGGGTCGGCGACGTCGTCCCCGCTCGCGGTGGTCGCGAGGAGGGCGGTCGTCATCTCGGAGAGCCGGTCGCGGGCGGCCTGGTTGATGACCTCGACGGCGAACTCCAGGGGTGTCACACCCGCTTGTTCGGTCAGTTCGGCGAGTTGCAGGGCCGCCTGGGCCGGCCCGCACCCGAGCCGCTCCACGAGGATGCCCTTGGCCAGTTCGATCACGGCACGACCGTCGGCCTCCGCCTGGGCCGCCTGCACCTCACGCCGCAACCGCTCCACGGTCGCGGCGAGCCGACCGACGGGCGAGGACTGCGCCTTGGCGTCCAGGACGTTCACGTCCGAACCGACCGCGACCGGCTCGTCGACCGCGCGCTGGTGGTCGGCCGCGGGCGAGTCGTCGACCGCGGCCGGGTCGTCAGCAGTCGGCGCGTCCGGCGCCACGTCCGCCGACGGCTGGTCCGGCGCGGCGTCGGCGTGCTGCGGCTCGGCCGGCTGGTGGGAGTTGCTCACGGTTGACCTGTTCCTCGGCTCGGGCGTCGCGGGAGGCCACGCGATGGGCTGGTGCGCGCGGCGGTGTGACGCCCCGTCATACGGTCAGCCACCGTCGGACGCGACCGATGAGGTCACCCGTGTCGACGGGCTTGGTGACGTAGTCGTTCGCACCCGCAGCCAGGCTCTTCTCCTGGTCGCCGGGCATGGCCTTCGCGGTGACGGCGATGATGGGCAGGTCGGCGTACTGGGGCATCGCGCGGATCTCCGAGGTGGCGGTGTATCCGTCCATCTCGGGCATCATCACGTCCATCAGCACCAGCGAGACGTCCGGGTGGGCGAGCAGCATCTCGATGCCCCGGCGGCCGTTGTCGGCGTGCAGGACGTGGAAGCCGTGGAGTTCCAGCATCCCGCTCAGGGCGAAGAGGTTGCGGGCGTCGTCGTCGACCACGAGGACCTTGCGGCCGAGGAAGGCGCCGTCGACGACCTGCGCGGCCGGGCGCTGTGTCTCCTCGGCACGCACCAGGGACAGCACGTCCCCCGGTTCCTCGGCGGACAGGTGCAGGGTGATGCGTTCGCGCAGCTCGTCCAGGCTGGAGAGGAAGTCCAGCGGGCGGCCGTCCGCACGGGAGCGCAGCGCCTGCTCGTGCGCCAGGTCCACCCGGTGGCCGGTGTGCACGAGGACGGGCACGCTGGCGAGCGCCGAGTCGCCTTCCATGGCCTCCAGCAGACGCGCGCCCTCGTCGTCGGACAGGGCGAGTTCGAGGACGACGCAGTGGCAGGGTTCGGCGGCCAGGGTGCTCGCGGCCTCCTGGGCACCGACCGCCGTGATGATGTCGATCGCGCCGAGGGGGTCGCCGTCGGAGGCGAGGTCCGCGACGGCGCGTTCGGCGACGAGGGTCAGCAGTCCGCGCGGGCGGTCCTCGACCACCAGCAGACGGCGGCGGCGCTGCTCGGGCACGGCGGGGGACGCGGTGTCCGGCCGGGACGCCGACGGGAGTTCCCGGCCGGTGGGGTGCGGGTGTTCCGTGGGCCGGCCGTCGGCGTCGAGCTGTTCCTCGAAGTCGTCGCGGGCCACGGGCAGGTAGAGGGTGAAGGTGCTGCCCTGACCGGGTGTGCTGTCGACCGTGACGGCGCCGCCGAGCAGATGGGCGATCTCCCGGGTGATCGACAGGCCGAGTCCGGTGCCGCCGTACTTGCGGCTGGTGGTGCCGTCGGCCTGCTGGAACGCCCCGAAGATCGTCTCCAGTTGCTGCTGGGGGATGCCGATGCCGGTGTCCTCGACCCGGAACGCCACGACGGGTCCGCCGCGCAGGACGCCCACGGGTACCTCGCGGTCCAGGGCGGGTTCGATGCGCAGGGTGACGCTGCCCTCCTCGGTGAACTTCACCGCGTTCGACAGCAGGTTGCGCAGGATCTGCCGCAGCCGGGAGTCGTCGGTGAGGAGGTCGGCGGGCGTGCCCGGTGCGGTGGCCACCGTGAAGTCCAGGTTCTTCTGTGACGTCATCGGGCGGAACGTGGCCTCGACGTACTCGAGGAGCTTGCGCAGCGGTACCCGCTCGGGAGCGACGTCCATCTTGCCCGCCTCGACCTTCGACAGGTCGAGGATGTCGTTGATCAGCTGCAGCAGGTCCGAGCCCGCCGAGTGGATGATGCCCGCGTACTCGACCTGCTTGGGTGTGAGGTTGCGTGAGGGGTTCTGGGCGAGCAACTGGGCGAGGATCAGCAGGCTGTTGAGCGGGGTGCGCAGTTCGTGGCTCATGTTCGCCAGGAACTCCGACTTGTACTTGGACGCCAGAGCCAGCTGCTGTGCGCGGGTCTCCAGCTCCTGCCGCGCCTGTTCGATCTCCAGGTTCTTGGCCTCGATGTCGCTGTTCTGCGAGGCGAGCAGGGAGGCCTTCTCCTCCAGTTCGGCGTTGGAACGCTGCAGTTCGTCCTGCTGGACCTGCAACTCCTCGGAGCGTGCCTGGAGTTCGGCGGTCAGTCGCTGGGACTCCCCCAGCAGTTCGTCGGTGCGGGCGTTGGCCACGATGGTGTTGAGGTTGACGCCGATGGTCGGCATCAGCTGGCTGAGGAAGTCCTGGTGGATCTGGGTGAAGGGGGTGACGGAGCCCAGTTCGATGACGCCGAGGACCTGGTCCTCCACCACGATGGGCAGCACCACCAGGGCGCTGGGCACGGCCTGTCCGAGGCCGGAGGAGATGGTCACATAGCCCGGTGGCAGTTCCTCGACGCTGATGGGACGGCGGTTGCGCGCGGCCTGCCCGACCAGCGAGCGGCCCACGGGGATGCGCTCGGGCCGGTCGGTGTCGTCGGGGTAGCCGTACGAGCCCACCAGCCGCAGTTCGGGTCCGCGCTCGGTGTCCTCGGCGAGGTAGAAGGCGCCGTACTGGGCGGAGGCCAGCGGCGCGAGCTCGTCCATGATGAGTTCGGCGACGACGGGCAGGTCGCGGTGGCCCTGCATCAGGCCGGAGATCCGGGCGAGGTTGGTCTTGAGCCAGTCCTGCTCCTGGTTGGCGCGGGTGGTCTCGCGCAGGGACTCCACCATGGAGTTGATGTTGTCCTTGAGGTCGGCGACCTCGCCGGAGGCCTCGACGGTGATGGAGCGGGTCAGGTCGCCCTCGGCGACGGCGCTGGTCACCTCGGCGATGGCGCGGACCTGCCGGGTGAGGTTCCCGGCCAGTTCGTTGACGTTCTCGGTGAGCCGCTTCCAGGTGCCCTCGACGCCCTCCACCTCGGCCTGTCCGCCGAGCCGGCCCTCGCTGCCGACCTCACGGGCGACGCGGGTGACCTCGGCGGCGAACGACGACAGCTGGTCGACCATCGTGTTGATGGTCGTCTTCAGCTCCAGGATCTCGCCGCGGGCGTCGACGTCGATCTTCTTCGACAGGTCGCCGTTGGCGACCGCCGTCGTCACCAGGGCGATGTTGCGGACCTGGCCGGTGAGGTTGTTGGCCATCGAGTTGACGTTGTCGGTGAGGTCCTTCCACGTGCCCGCGACGTTCGGGACGTGGGCCTGGCCGCCGAGGCGTCCCTCGGTGCCGACCTCGCGGGCGACGCGGGTGACCTCGTCGGCGAACGCGGAGAGCGTGTCGACCATCGTGTTGATGACGTCCGCGAGGGCCGCGACCTCGCCCTTGGCCTCGACGGTGATCTTCTGGGAGAGGTCGCCGCGTGCGACGGCGGTGGCGACCTGGGCGATCGAGCGGACCTGCCCGGTCAGGTTCGACGCCATCACGTTGACGTTGTCCGTCAGGTCCTTCCAGGTCCCCGACGCGCCCCGGACGATGGCCTGTCCGCCCAGGTTGCCCTCGGTGCCGACCTCGCGGGCCACACGGGTCACCTCGTCGGCGAAACCGGACAGCTGATCCACCATCGTGTTGATGGTGTCCTTGAGCTCGAGGATCTCTCCGCGGGCGTCCACGGTGATCTTCTGGGAAAGGTCGCCCTGGGCCACCGCCGTGGCCACCTGGGCGATGTTGCGGACCTGGGAGGTGAGGTTGGCCCCCATGAAGTTCACGGAGTCCGTGAGGTCCCGCCAGGTGCCCTTCACGCCCTTGACGTCCGCCTGCCCGCCGAGGCGTCCCTCGGTGCCGACCTCGCGGGCGACGCGGGTGACCTCGTCGGCGAACGCGGAGAGCTGATCCACCATCGTGTTGATGGTGTTCTTCAACTCCAGGATCTCTCCACGGGCGTCGACCGTGATCTTCTGCGACAGATCGCCCTCGGCCACCGCCGTGGTCACCTGGGCGATGTTGCGGACCTGGGAAGTGAGGTTGCCCGCCATGAAGTTGACCGAATCGGTCAGGTCGCGCCAGACGCCGCCGACTCCCGGCACCTGGGCCTGACCGCCGAGCCGGCCCTCGCTGCCCACCTCGCGGGCGACACGGGTGACCTCGTCGGCGAACGCGGAGAGCTGGTCGACCATCGTGTTGACGGTCTCCTTGAGCTGCAGGATCTCGCCGCGCGCGGGCACGTCGATCTTCTGCGACAGGTCCCCCTTGGCGACCGCGGTCGCCACCTGCGCGATGTCACGCACCTGTGTGGTCAGGTTCCCCGCCATGGCGTTGACCGAGTCGGTGAGATCGGCCCAGGTGCCCGAGACGCCCGGCACCTCGGCCTGGCCGCCGAGCGTGCCCTCGGTGCCCACCTCGCGGGCCACGCGGGTGACCTCCGAGGTGAAAACGGACAGCTGGTCCACCATGCCGTTGAAGACGGTGGCGATGTCGCCGAGCAGCCCCTCGCCGTCGGACGGCAGCCGGGTGCCGAAGTCGCCGTCCCGTACGGCGGTCAGTCCGGCCAGGAGCTGCCGTAGCTCCTGCTCTCCCGGAGCCCGTTCGACGGTCTCGGTCGTCTTGCCGCTCATGCGCACCCTCGTTCCGCTCCCCAAGAGCCCTCGCGCCGAGGACTCGGAACCCGCGCCGGGCCGTGAAGGGCCCGCTCACCGGCCGAATCTCCGCAGTTCACGGAACGGCCGGATGAGAAAATCCGGTGAAGGTTAACGCAGTTGTCGTCCGACAACCAAAGCCGGTCTCGGAGATCCCGGCCGCCCCGAAAAGATACCTCCCCGGGCGGAATACACGGCCGTACCGGGGGCACTCGGGACGGTTTCACGCCGCCGCCCGAGGCTCCCCCGAGGGCACCTTGCCAAGGGCACTTTCAGCCGCTTTCCGACCCGCTGTCCGGTCCTTCACCGAGGACACCACCTTCGCGAAGAAGGTACGACGAGCCCGCCGCGCGAGCCGTATATGGGGCCCTTCCCCATGCGACATCGACAACGCCGCAGACGACGGCATCGGCGGCGAGGGCGACAACGTGCTCACGGACGTGGAGATCGTCGACGGCAGCCCGTTCGGCGGCACGCTCACCCGCCCCGCTGACGCTACCGCCGAAGCCGATGTGCAGAATTCGGCCAGGACGCGACTGCCTACGGCCGAAAACGTCCCTTTCTCCCGAGCCGACGGGGCTCACGGAGTTCGCTGACAGCAGGAGGGGGACGAACCATGAACGTGACGCCGAGGAGGACCCGCCGCAGACCCGGCGCCGTCCGGGCGATGGTGCTGGGCGTCTGCGCCGCCGGAGCACTGGCACTCAGCGGCTGCTCGGGGGACGACGGCACGGAGACCGCCGACGGGGACGTGAAGGCGAGCGCGACGGCGACGAGCGGACCCCAGGACAAGGCCGACAGCAAGAGCGGGGGTACGGCCGGGACGCCCGACGCTAAGACGTCCGCGGGCCCGGACGACGATGCCGAGAAGTCCGGAGCCGACGCGGACACCTCTTCGGAGCCGCCCGCCTCGGAGGCGGCGGACTCCACGGGCTCGGACGGTGGCGGCGGCGCCGGTGACGACTGCGACCACAAGATGCCCATCTCCCCCGACGAGATCGCCGTCTACCGCTACACGCCCGAAGGCGGGTCCCTGAGCCTGATCGTCAAGCACGGCAACTGGGGGTGCGGCACCCCCGACTCGGACGGCGCCCCCTTCGAGACGGTCGGCAAGGAGACGTACATCCCGCTGGACCAGGCCGCGGCCATCACCGTGACCACGCCCATCGTGGAGAGCACGACGAACCAGCCCATCGGCGTCCAGGAGTTCCTGGACTGGCTCGAGGCCCACCCGAACTCCGGACTCGTCTTCACCTACCACCTCGGCGACGACGGGGCCATCGACCGCCTCGACGAGGTCTTCACACCCTGATCGAGCACTCTCACCGCGCCCGAACCGGGACAAGGAGGGATAATTTACCCATTGCGGCGTCGCATGAGCGCCGCCCCCATCGCCCACGAACAGACAGGTCGGACCATGTCCAAGAAACCACGTTCGTCCGAGCCGCCGCACGGCAAGGGTCCCAGCCGTCACCGGGGCACCGAGCAGCACGGCTGGTCGCCCGATGTGGACGAGACCCGTCAGCAGGACAACCCGAGCGCCCCGCGCTCCTTCCGCACGGCCGAGCACGCCGAAGCTGCGGGCCGTGGCCGGAAGAAGTCCGCGGAGGAGACGAAATCCGTCCCGGGCGACACGGTGAAGAGTGACGGGGCGCGCGGCGAGGAGTACGGCGACGCCGACGAGAAGGGCCGCCGCGACACCGGGCGCAAGGGCCGCTCCCAGCGCCCCAGCGGCACCAAGGACGCCGCCAGCAAGACCGGCGTGGACCCGCAGGATCCCTAGAGCCGCGGGATCGGACGATCGGAGCCGAGGCGGCTCCGCGGGTCCTGGGGCCCGTGGAGCCGCCTCGGCGCGGCCAGCCCGCGCCAGTCGTCCCCAGCCCGCGTCGGGTCCTCCTCAGCCAGCCTCACCGCGCCGGCCCGCCTCAGCGGTGTCAGCAGATTCTCGGTAGCTGCTCCCCGATCGGCAGGTCGACCACCCGTGTACCGCCGAGCCCGGTCCTGGCCACGACCATGCCGGGATGGTCCTCGACGGCCTCGCCGATGATCACGGAGTCGGCGCCCAGGGGGTGGGCACGCATCGCCTCCAGCACCGCGTCGGCGTGCTCGCGCGGGACGAAGGCCACGAGCTTGCCCTCGTTGGCGATGTACATGGGGTCCAGCCCGAGAATGGCGCAGGCGTTGGCCACCGCGGACGGGACCGGGACAGCGCGCTCCCGGACGACGACCCCGGCGCCCGAGGCCGCCGCGATCTCGTTGAGCGCCGCCGCCAGGCCGCCCCGGGTGGGATCACGCAGGACGTGCAGATCAGGGGTGACGGCGAGCATCGCGTCGACCAGACCACCGAGGGCCGCGCAGTCGCTCTCGATCTCGACGCCGAACTCCAGCCCTTCCCGCACGCTCATGATCGCCACCCCGTGGACGCCGATGGCGCCGCTGACGATCACGACGTCGCCGGGCACGACGCGCTGGGGCCGCAGATCCACGCCGGCCGGGACCAGACCGATGCCGGCCGTGTTGACGAAGACCCCGTCGCCGTGGCCGGCCTCCACCACCTTGGTGTCGCCGGTGGCCACCTCCACCCCGGCCGTGCGCGCGGCCGCGCCCATCGCCCGGGCGACCCGGCCGACCACGTCCAGCTCGACGCCCTCCTCCAGGATGAATCCGCAGGAGAGGTAGGCGGCGCGGGCGCCGCGCATGGCGAGGTCGTTGACGGTGCCGTTCACGGCGAGGTCGCCGATGCTGCCGCCGGGGAAGAACAGCGGCCGCACCACGTACGAGTCGGTGGAGAACGCGAGCCGGGCCCCGCCCAGCGCGAGGACGGCCGCGTCACCCATCTGGGCGAGCACCTCACCGCCGTAGGCCGGTGCGAAGATCTGCTCGACGAGTTCGGCGGAGAGGGCTCCCCCGCCGCCGTGGCCCATGACGACGCGGGGCCTGTCGCGGACGGGGGCCGGGCACGTCCACGCCTCGACGTCGAGGGGGGCGGGGGCGCGGAGTTCGGTGGTGTCAGACAACGGGGCTCGCCTCCCGGGCCTTGGCGGTGGGCATGTCCAGCCGCCGGTAGAGGTAGTACGCGGCGCAGGCTCCCTCGCTGGAGACCATCGTGGCTCCCAGGGGCGTACGCGGTGTGCACAGCGTGCCGAAGGCCTCGCACTCGTGCGGCTTGAGCAGCCCCTGGAGGACCTCCCCGCTGCGGCACTCGGCGGGCTCGACCGTACGGATCCCGCCGACCTGGAAGCGGTGCTCGGCGTCGTGGTCGCGGTACTTCGGCGCCAGCCGCCAACCGCTGTCGGGGATCACCCCGATGCCGCGCCAGGCCCGGTCGGTGACCTCGAAGACGTCCTCCAGCATGGCCCGGGCGGCCTGGTTGCCCTCCGGGCGGACGGCTCGGGCGTAGGCGTTGTCGACGGTGTGCTCGCCGCGTTCCAGCTGACGCACGGCCCGGCGTACGCCTTCGAGGATGTCCAGCGGCTCGAAGCCCGTCACGACGATGGGGACGCGGAAGCGCTCGGCGAGTTCCGGGTACTCCCCCACGCCCATCACGCTGCAGACGTGCCCGGCGGCGAGGAAGCCCTGCACCCGGCAGCTCGGCGAGGACATGATCGCCTCGATGGCGGGAGGTACGCGGACGTGGGACACCAGCATGCTGAAGTTTTCGATGCCCAGCCTCCGGGCCTGATGGACCGTCATGGCGTTGGGCGGTGCGGTGGTCTCAAAGCCGATGCCGAAGAACACCACCTGACGGTCCGGGTTCCGCTGGGCGATCCGCAGCGCGTCGAGCGGCGAGTAGACGACCCGTACGTCGCCGCCCTCCCCTCGGACCTGGAACAGGTCCCGGCCGGTGCCGGGCACCCGCAGCATGTCGCCGAAGGAGCAGAAGATGACCTCCGGCCGTGAGGCGATCTCCAGTGCCTTGTCGATGACCTCCAACGGGGTCACGCACACGGGGCAGCCCGGCCCGTGGATCAACTCGACCTCGTCGGGGAGGAGTTGGTCGAGGCCGTGCCGGATGATGCTGTGCGTCTGGCCTCCGCACACCTCCATCAGGGCCCACGGTCTGGTCACCGTGGCACGGATGTCGTCGAGGAGCCGTCGCGCCAGCTCCGGGTCCTGGAACTCGTCGATGTACTTCACTGGTTGTGCACCTCTTCCACCGGGTCCACGCCCGCCTCCGCCGCCGCCATTTCCCAGGCGTCACCGAACTCCTCCTGCAACATGCCGAGTTCGGCGAAGAGTTCGAGCGTCTGCCGGGCCGACTCCTCGTCCAGTCGTTGCAGGGCGAACCCGACGTGGACGATGGCGTACTCGCCGACCCTCAGGTCGGGCAGATACTCCAGGCACACCTCCTTGACCACGCCGCCGAAGTCGACGGTGGCCATCCGCGTGCCGTCCCGTTCCTCGATGTCCAGCACTCTGCCGGGTACCGCCAGGCACATGAGCCTCTCCTCGCTGTGGGTCGCGCGTGCTTCAGTCGGTGGGGGTGGATGCGGTCCGGGCGGCCACCATCAGCTGGCCCAGCGCCAGACCGCCGTCGCCCGGCGGGACCAGGTGGTGCCGCAGGACCGTGAAGCCGTCCCCGCGCAGGGCGGAGGCGCAGGCCGACGAGAGCAGCGTGTTGGCGAACACGCCTCCCGTGAGGACGACCGTGTCCAGTCGGTGCCACTCCCGCGCCCGTCGGCACATGGCGTGCACCAGCGCGGCCACGCCCCGGTGGAAGCGTGCCGCGATCAGGGCGGATTCGACGCCCGCGCGCAGGTCGTCGACGATCGCCGCGATCACGGGCGCCGGATCGGCCCGTACGGCACCGTCCTCGCCGTCCTCCGGGTCATGGAGGGCGAAGGCGTACGCCGTGGTGTCCCCGGCCGGTGCGCGCAGGGCGGCGGCCTCCCACTCGACGGCGGCCTGCGCCTCGTAGCCGGCCTGGTGGCAGACCCCGGCGAGGGAGGACACGGCGTCGAAGAGGCGGCCCATGCTGGACGTGGGGACGCAGTTCAGGGAGCGCTCCAACTGCCTGTCCAGCAGCGGCAGTTCATCGGACGGGCAGGCCGCCGTGCAGGCGAGGTCCTCGGCCCAGCCGATCCCGGCCGCCCTCAGGTGGGCCAGTGCCATGCGGTACGGCCGCCGCACGGCAGCGTCGCCGCCGGGCAGGGGAACATAGGCGAGGTGCCCGAACCGGGTGAACCGGTCGTAGTCGGCGAGCAGGAACTCCCCGCCCCACACGGCGCCGTCGTCGCCGTGGCCTGTGCCGTCGAAGGCGACGCCGATGACCGGCCGGGTGCCGTCGAGCCCGTGCTCGGCCATCGCGGCGGCGATGTGTGCGTGATGGTGCTGGACGCGTACGACGGGTCGCCGAGCCGGGTCGCGGTCGGCCCACCGGGCGGAGCGGTAGCCGGGGTGACGGTCGGAGACCAGGGCCTCGGGCCGCACCCCCGTGAGCGACCGCAGTTGTGCCGTGGCGTGCTCGAAGGCCCGCTGCGTGCCGAGGTCGTCCATGTCGCCGATGTGCGCCGAGAGCCAGGCGTGGCGGCCCGAGCCCAGACAGAAAGTGTTCTTCAGGTCGCCACCGACGGCGAGGGCGGGCCGCACGGGCAGCGGGAGGGTCAGCGGCAGCGGGGCATAGCCACGGGAGCGGCGGAGCACGAGCGGCTCCCCGTCGCAGACCCGGACCACGGAGTCGTCGCACGGGACGTGGATCGGCCGGTCGTGGGTGAGCCAGGCATCGGCCAGGTGCGCGAGCCGCTCCCGTGCCTCGGTGTCGTCGGTGACGATCGGTTCCCCGGACACGTTGCCGCTGGTCATGACGAGCAGTCGAGGGCCGTCCGGATCCCCGGGCAGACCGAGCAGCAGATGGTGCAGGGGTGTGTACGGCAGCATCACGCCGAGGTCGGGGCTGCCGGGCGCGACGGCCTCGGCGGGCCGGACGTCCCCGCTGGCGTACGACGGCCGTGGTCGCCGTCGCATCAGGACGACCGGCCTGGCCCGGCTTTCGAGCAGGCTCTGTTCCTCGGGGCCCAACCGTACGAGGTGCCGGACATCGTCGGTCGTCCTGGCCATGACGGCGAACGGCTTGTCGCCGCGCGCCTTGCGGCGCCGCAGCAGGTCCACGGCGGCCTGGTTCGTGGCGTCGCAGGCCAGGTGGTAGCCGCCCAGGCCCTTCACGGCAAGGATCGCGCCCCGCGCCAGCAGGGTGCGCGCCTCGACGACCGGGTCCGTCCCGTCGGCACTCCTCGTTCCGCCCTCCTTGCCGACGAGCAGCCGCAGCCGGGGCCCGCAGGCGGGGCAGGCGACCGGCTGTGCGTGGAAGCGCCGGTCGGCCGGATCCCCGTACTCGCGGGCGCAGTCGAGACACATCGGGAAGTCGGCCATGGTGGTGTGGGCCCGGTCGTAGGGCACACCCGTGACGATCGTGAAACGCGGGCCGCAGTGGGTGCAGTTGACGAACGGGTGGCGGTACCGGCGGTCCGTGGGGTCGGCCAGTTCGGCGAGGCAGTCGGCGCAGGTGGCGGAGTCCGGGGAGATCAGGGTGCGGGCGGGTCCGCCGGTGTGGGAGGCGAGGATGGTGAACGTCGTACCGCCGACGGGGGGCAGCTCCCGGTGGTCGACGGAGTCGACGCGGGCCAGCGGGGGCGCCTCGGCGGCGATCCGGGCGCAGAACCGGGCCACGGCCGAGGCGGTGCCCTCGACTTCGACGACCACGCCCTCCGGAGTGTTGGTCACGTGTCCGGTCAGGGCGAGTCCGGTGGCGAGGCCGTACAGGTAGGGCCGGAAGCCCACGCCCTGGACGACTCCCCGCACGGTGACGCGGCGGCGCAGCCGGGTGTCCTCGGTGACGGCGGCCGGGGCCTGCGGAACGGTCACGGCTGGGGGTGTGCCATGGCTTCGGCGGCCTCCGGATGCGCGGAGGCGGCGCCATCGATGTGACCGTGAGTGTGTTCATGGGTGTGGCCATGACCATGGCTGTGGCCGTGACCGTGATGGTGGCCGTGGGGCTGTCGGGCCATGACCGGCGTGTGGACGGGTGCGCCGTCCGCGCCGGCCAACGCCCGGTCGAGCAGCGCGCCCACCCCCCATCCCCGGCGTGCCGAGGTCAGGATCACCTCGACGCCGGGGTTGACCTGTTCCAGGTTCTTGCGGAACGCGAACTCGTCGAACTCGACGGCCTCCGCGAGGTCCGTCTTGGTGACGACGACCAGCTGGGCGAGGCCGAAGGCGGTGGGGTACTTGAGCGGCTTGTCCTCGCCCTCCGTCACGGAGGCGAGGGCGACCCGCAGCGTCTCCCCCAGGTCGTAGGAGGCGGGGCAGACGAGGTTGCCGACGTTCTCGACGAACAGCAGCCGCACGTCGTCGGGCAGCCAGCCCTCCAGGTGGCCGGCGAGCATGCCGGCCTCCAGATGGCACAGTCCGTCGGTGAGTACCTGCTTCACCGGGACGCCCGAACGCGCCAAGCGGATCGCGTCGTTCTCGGTGGCGAGATCGGCGCTCAGCGCCGCCACCGGAACGGACCGCTCACGCGCCCGCAGCAGTTCCTGCTCCAGCAGCGCGGTCTTGCCGCTGCCCGGGCTGGACAACAGGTTGACGACCGCGGTGCCCCGGGCCGTGAGGGCGGCGCGCAGTTCGTGGGCGCTCGCGTCGTTCTTCGCGAGTACGGCCTGGCGCAGGTCGGCGACACGGCACATGGTTCAGCTCTCCTCGGAGATCGGTTCGCGGGTGGAGGGACGCGCGGGGCCGCCGTCCTCCCAGCGCACGTCGACGATTCTCAGCTCCCGGCCCGCGAGCAGATCGGTTCGCGTGCCGCCGCACGCGGGGCAGGTGAGCCGGGGCGGCATACCGACGGCCCACTCGTGTGCGCAGGGAGTGCAGCGGGCCCGGCCGGGCACCGCTTCGGTGACCAGTTCGGCGCCTTCCAACAGGGTTCCGGCGCAGGCCAGTTCGAAGCAGAAGGTGAGGGAGTCCGGTACGACCCCGGCCAGTTCGCCCACCTGGAGCCGTACCGAACGGACCGCCGTGACGTCTCCGACCCGGTCTGCGGCCTCCGCGACCTGGTCGACGACGGCCAGCGCGACGGACATCTCGTGCATGGGTCTGTGGTCCTCCCGCCGCCTCTTTTGCCGGGGTTCATTACAGGCGTGCGCGTCCGGGTCCCCCGGCCCGGCGCGCCGTCACGGCTCGGCGGGTACGCCGTTCGACGCAACGAGCAACCGCACGGCACACCGGTCGGCGGCGGGTTTCACATCCGTCGGATGCGCAGGTAGCGCCTGAGGTCCGGCAGGACGCCGGCGGCGACGGCGACCAAGGCGACCGTGGCCGCTCCTCCGATGACGATCTTCTTCATTCCGTCTCTCCTCATGTCGAAGCCTCAGCGGTTGAGGCCTGCACCACGGACGGCTCGCCGTTCCGCAGCAGCTCTTCGATCAGCCGGACGGCGTCCGGCACGGCGGTGGACACCGGTGTGCTGAGTCCGACGCGCTCGTCCACCGAGGCCGGTTCGCATCCGACGACCAGGACGCGGCGTGGTGGCTCGCCCCCGGTCCCCGCGCAGAGGGTGTGCAGCAGCGCCAGGACGGTGTCGGGGGTCATCCGGTGGCCGTCGAGGGCGGGGGCGCCCGGCGTCGGGTCCGAGGCCGCGTCGGCGTGCTCGATCACGTACAGCGTGCCGGGTGCTCCGCCGCGTGCCGTGGCGTCGACGAGGACGAGGGTGTCGTAGCCGTCCAGGAGCTGGTAGGCGAGGTGCACCCCCCGTACGCCGATGTCGACGACCTCGACGTGGCCGGGCAGGTCGCGCTCGGTGAGGCGGCGCACGGTCTCCACGCCGAAGCCGTCGTCGCCGAGGAAGATGTTGCCGATGCCGGCGACCAGGGTTCTGGGTTCCGACCGCGCGGAGGGGGTCATGCGTCGTCCTCCAGCGGAGTGACCTCGTCGGGCTGGAAGTACAGGTAGCGTCCCTGCTCGCGGCGGATGTCGGCGCCCGGGTCGCCCTCGACCGTGACGGCAAGGTGCACCCCGCCGTCGACGTCGTGCAGCACCGCCTCGACCACGGCGGTGCGCCCGCGCAGGAAGATGTCCTGTGCGTCGGTGCGGCGCAGCCCCGGGTGCAGTTCGACGCGGCTGCCCTTGCCGACCGACCGGCCGTCGACGACCACACGGTCCCGTGTCGGGTCGAAGCCCGCGTCGCTCGCGGGGTCCCACCAGGGCGTGTCGGGCCGCTGCACCCCGTACTCGTCGGGGAAGCCACCGCCCGGGGCCGCGAAACCGAGATCGGGGGCCACGAAGCCGGGGCCCGGGGCGGCGGGGTCGGGGCCTGGGGAGCCGGGGTCGGGGCCGGTCACCTCGCGCAGGCTCCGTACCGCGCCGTGCAGCCGCTCCAGGACCTCGGCCGGCATCGAGTCGGCCAACTCGATGACGGCGGCGGCCCGTTCGTCGGTGCCCCGGGCCTCACGCTTCTCCTCGTCGGTGAGGGCCGCCGTGCGCAGCGCGAGGATCTCGTCGATCTCGGTGGCGTCGTAGAGCGCGCCGGGGCTCTCCGGCGCGATGGCCGGATGGTCCTCCAGGATGATCGGCGAGGACAGCACGAGATCGGCACGGCCGGGTTCCCCGGCGAGTACGGGCCAGGTGTGCAGGTTGCGGCAGGCGGCGACCGCGTCCCTCGCCCACTCGGGCGGATCGGTCATCGACAGGAACGATCCGGCGTCCAGGGCCATGAGCAGGTGGGTGGCCACCAGGGAGTGCGGCAGCGCCGCGTCCCGGTCCGCGCCGTGTCCCTCCGGCGGTGACCAGCCGCTGGTGTTCTCGACGACGGCGGTCAGGCGCAACACCCGGTAGGGGCCGTCGAGTTCACGCGCGGACAGCCGCACCGTCCCGTTGATCTCCTCGCGGCGCCGCAGCAGCCGGCCGACGGTGCGGCCCGCCGCGTCCAGGACCGGTGCGGTGTCCTCCCGGGCGGGGCGGTGGAAGGGGTGGGTGACGCCGTCGCCGAGGAGTTGGTCGACCGGTGCGATCACCTCGACGCGTTCCTCGACGCCCTCGTCCCAGGGCACCAGCACCCGGTCGTCGAGGTCGAGTTCGGCGACCGTGTCGAAGCCTCCGTCCGGGAGCGCCCGCTGCACGGTGCGCCGCCGGGCGTGCAGGAAGCGCACCTCGACCGAGAGGGTGGCGCCCGCCTTCGGCTCCATCAGGCACTCGGTGTGCTGGAAGTCGTGTTCGTCGCACTCGGCGCCCCAGGCGGGCGGCACGAGCACCCCGAACTGCCAGCGCAGCCGGTTCTTGGCCGCCGAGGCACGGTACGGGTAGAGGACGTAGCCCTCGAAGAGGACGGCGTCGGCCACCTGCCGGGCGAGGGCGAACCGCTCCTCGGTCTCGGCGGCGAACGCGGTCAGGGTCACGTGTCGGTCCTTCCGGTGGTGCCGGTGAGGGCGCTCAACGGGTCCCTCGCGGGCACGTGCGTGGCGCGGCTCTCGTCGAGCAGGGCCTCGAGGGTGGCCTCCCAGGAGGAGAGCGCGTGCCGGGAGCGGTAGGCGAGGAGGGCGTCCATGGTGTCGCGGGGCAGCCGGATCCAGCCGCAGCCGGGGAAGTGCTGCTCGACCATCTCCCGCCAGGTGGCGACCGGCATGCGGAAGGCGGCCTCGCGGTCCCACGGGACGGGCTCGACCCGGAAACCGCCGGTGCCGGTGAACGCCGTACCGGAGAACAGCATCAGCAGCGGGACCTCGCCGTCCGTGAGGGCGGTGAGGTAGCGGGTGGCGGCGATGTCCATGTCGTAGGTGCAGGGCACGACGAGGTCGACGTCGGTCTCTCCCGTGAAGCTGGGCACCATGAGCGCGACCTGCGCGAACTGCACCGGTTGGAGGGTGCTGCCCCAGCGTGAGCGTTCGCCGAAGAGGTCGGTCAGCCCGTCGGCCTCGGCGGGCTCGTACGCCCGGCGGGCCGGCTCGATACGGATCTGGCAGCGCAGCGCGACGGCGTGCACGTGCGCGTTGTCGGCGGCGGTGACGCGCAGCCGGAAGACGAGCGTGGGTCCGGCGGCGAACCGGTCGGCGCGGACGCCGGTGCAGGCGAAGGAGAACTCGGTCATGGGCGCACCGCCTGGTCCACGGGACGGGCTCGTCGTGCGACGTCCGCGAAGAACGCGTCCAGGGCGGCGCGGGCCTCGGCCCCGCCGTCGAAGCCCTGCCACAGCAGGCGCATGCGGCCGACGAGTTCGTAACAGATGTCGATGGGGACGAGGTGGCACTCGCAGCGGCCGTCCGTGCGGTGCAGCAGCAGTGCCTCGACGTCGGGTTCGAGGAGTTCGGCGAGACGGCTGCCGGCGAGGACGTCCGCCCAGGTCGCCGGGTCGAGTTCGCTCTCGGTGGCTCCGGCCGGGCTCGGGTACTGGGCGACCAGTCGGTCGAGCGCGGCGTTGCGGAAGAGGAAGGCGACGCCGACCGGGATCTGCAGCGCCTCCCAGGCGCTGTCGTCCAGGTGGTGTGCGGGGTCGGTGAGGTAGCGGGCCGGGACGGCGCGGAAGCGGCCCGCGGCGGCGCCCGGCTGTTCCATCAGCAGGGCGCAGGCGCCGCAGGCGCAGACGAGGGCGCGTTTCTCGGTGTCGACGAGGTGGCGGTGGTCCTCGGGCACCACCACCGCGCACAGTTCGCAGCGCTCCTGCCGCGGTGGACGCTCGGCGAGGAACCGCCGCAGGCCCACGCCGGGCCCGGTGGTCCGCGTGGGCGCGTTCGTCGCGGTCATCGGGCCCCCGTCGGCGCCGAGCCGATCTGGAGGAGCGGGGGTTCCACGGGGGCGGTCTCGACGTGGACGGCCCTGACCTCGGGCGCGAAGCAGGCCAGTGCCGCCTCCGCCGCCTGCCGGGCGTCCGCGTCGGAGCCGCAGCCGCAGCCGCCGGACGCCCGGGCGCGCACCCGCAGCGTGCCGCTCGGCTCGTCGAGGTCCATGACGTCGAGGGCGTGTTCCCGGACGGTGTCGAGGGCGCGGGCGATGCGGGTGTCGCGGTCCTCGGGGTGCAGGTCGTGCAGGACGAGGAGGCTCGCGACGAGGTCGTCGCCGAGCAGCCGCGCCGACGGGTCGCCGGGCGCGGCGGAGAGCAGCTGGAGGATGCGGGCCAGCCCGGCACCGTAGAAGTCCATGAGGGAACGGACGAGTTCCTCGGCCGCGGCGGTGACGGCCGGGTCGCCGCTCGCGGCCAGTCGGTCGAGCACCTCCTCGACCCTGCGTCCGGTCTGCTCCGCGGTCACCGGCGCCGTCGCCGTCGGCGCGCTCATCCGCCCAGTCCGCTCAGGCCGGTGGGCACGTGCATCGACTTCACCGTCTTGCCGCCGCCGACGTACATGTGGACGCCGCAGGGCAGACAGGGGTCGAAGCTGCGGACGGCGCGCATGATGTCGATGCCCTTGAAGTTCTCCGGGGTGTTCTCCTCGAAGATGGGCGTGTTCTGCACGGCGTCCTCGTACGGGCCGGGTGTGCCGAAGGTGTCCCTGGTGCTGGCGTTCCAGGGGGTCGGCGGGTACGGGTGGTAGTTGGCGATCTTGCCGTCGCGGATCACCATGTGGTGGGAGAGGACGCCGCGGACGGCCTCGGTGAAGCCGACGCCGATGCCCTCGTCCGGGACCTCGAACTTCTCCCAGGTCTGCGTGCGTCCGGCGCGGACCTCCGCGAGGCCCTTCTCCGCGCAGTGCAGGGCGACGGCGGCGGCGTAGGCCTGGAAGTAGGTGCGGGCGCGGTTGCGTTCCAGGGCGTTGGACCACTGCGGGATCTTCCACTCGAAGGTGGTCTCCGGCTTGGTCATGGTGCGGGGCAGGTTGATGACCACGCTGTGGCCGGTGGCCTTGATGTAGCCGATGTCGACGAGCCCGGACAGGGCGGTGGACCACAGGCGGGCGATGGGGCCGCCGCCGGTGTCCAGGGCGAGGTGGTCCTTGCCGTCGTACCAGCGCGGGGACATGACCCAGCTGTACTTGTCGTCGAAGTTCCGCTTCTGCGGGGCCGGGATGGTGTGCTGGTTCCACGGGTGGCGCGGGTCGACCGGGTTGCCGAGCGGGTCGTGGGTGACGAACTGCTCCTGGCCCTGCCAGTCCTCGTAGTAGGAGCTGCCCAGCAGGATGCGGATGCCGAGGTTGATCTCGGTGAGGTCGTTGGTGACGAGCTTGCCGTCCACGACGATGCCGGGGGTGACGAACATCTTCCGTCCCCAGTCGGTCATGTTGGCGTAGGTGAAGTCGCAGTACTCGGGGTCGTTGAGCGCGCCCCAGCAGCCGAGCATGACGCGGCGGCGGCCGACCTCCTCGTAGCCGGGCAGGGCCTCGTAGAAGAAGTCGAACAGGTCGTCGTGCAGGGGCACGACGCGCTTCATGAACTCGACGTACCGCATGAGGCGGCTCATGTAGTCCGTGAAGAGCTGCACGGAGGCGATGGTGCCGACACCGCCCGGGTAGAGCGTGGAAGGGTGCACATGGCGGCCTTCCATCAGGCAGAACATCTCGCGGGTGTAGCGGCTCACTTGGAGCGCCTCGCGGTAGAACTCGCCCTCCAGGGGGTTGAGCGAGCGCATGATGTCGGCGATGGTGCGGTAGCCGTGCTCGGCGGCGTGCGGGGCCTCGGTGCGCTCGGCGAGTTCGAGGACCCCGGGGTTGGTCTCCTTGACCATCTTTTCGCAGTAGTCGACCCCGACCAGGTTCTCCTGGAAGATGTTGTGGTCGAACATGTACTCCGCCGACTCACCGAGGTTGATGATCCACTCGCCGAGGTGCGGGGGCTTCACGCCGTACGCCATGTTCTGCGCGTACACCGAGCAGGTGGCGTGGTTGTCGCCGCAGATGCCGCAGATGCGGCTGGTGATGAAGTGGGCGTCGCGGGGGTCCTTGCCGCGCATGAAGACGCTGTAGCCGCGGAAGACCGACGACGTGCTGTAGCACTCGGCGACCCGCTTCTGCTTGAAGTCGATCTTCGTGTGGATGCCCAGGGAGCCCACGATCCGGGTGATCGGGTCCCAGGCCATCTCCACCAGGCCGTTGCCGTCGCCGGCCGTCTTCGTCTTCGGTGCCATCTGGGTGCGTGCCCTTCGTTGCGTCATTGCGCGGGAGGTTGGGGTGGGTGGGGTGCGCGAGGCGGGGAGCCGGCTATGCGTGGGCGTCGCTCACCAAGGGGGCCGGTACCCGGTGGTGATCTTTTCTCCGGTACGGCGCCACTTGGGTTCCTTGTCCACGGTCCTGGCGGTGATCGACCGCAGTTTGCGGACCACGGCGCCGTACGCCCCGCTGGCGCCGCTGGACACCTTGGCGCCGGGAGGCTCGTCCATGAACGGCATGAACTTGTCGGGGAAGCCGGGCATGGTGCAGGCGATGCAGATGCCGCCGACGTTGGGGCAGCCGCCGATGCCGTTCATCCAGCCGCGCTTGGGCACGTTGCACTTGACGACCGGGCCCCAGCAGCCGAGTTTGACCAGACAGGTCGGCGAGTCGTACGACATCGCGAACTGGCCCTGCTCGTAGTAGCCGGCGCGGTCGCAACCCTCGTGCACGGTGGCCCCGAACAGCCAGGTGGGGCGCAGCTTGTCGTCCAGCGGGATCATCGGGGCGGCGCCGGCCGCCTGGTAGAGCAGGTAGGTGAGCGTCTCGGAGAAGTTGTCCGGCTGGATCGGACAGCCCGGGACACAGACGATGGGGATGCCGGCGTGGGACTTCCAGTCCCAGCCGAGGTAGTCCGGCACACCCATGGCGCCGGTCGGGTTGCCCGCCATGGCGTGGATGCCGCCGTAGGTGGCGCAGGTGCCGATGGCGACGACCGCGAGGGCCTTGGGGGCGAGCCGGTCGATCCACTCGCTGGTGGTGATCGGCTGACCGGTCTCCGGGTTGTCCCCGAAGCCGCACCAGTAGCCCTCGGGCTTGATCGCCTCGTTGGGGATGGAGCCTTCGACGACCAGCACGAACGGGTCGATCTCGCCCCGCTCGCCCTTGAAGAACCACTCGATGAACGTGTCGGAGCCGCCGACGGGGCCGCATTCGAAGTCGATGAGCGGCCAGTGCACCGCGATCTTGGGAAGCCCTGGCAGCACACCGAGCACGATCTCCTCGATGCTGGGCTGCATGGCCGCCGTCAACGCGACCGAGTCGCCGTCGCAGCTCAGGCCCGCGTTGATCCAGAGGATGTGGATCGTGGGCGTTTCTTCGGCGGGCGTGCCGCCCGCGTCTGCGGCATCGAGCGTGCCCGGCGTCGCCTCAGTCATGGGACCGCCTCCTGGGGAGGTAAGGGATGAAAGCCTGTATTTCGACCGTCGCTCTTCTTCGTATCAGCGGTTGGGCCGCGACGGGACGCCAGCGGGGGCCGTTCCGGTGACGGCGGCGGCTGAGGACATCGGGGCGGTGCGCGCAACCCGGGTCGGACCGAGGTGCGGCGGGGTGTGCGACGGCCGTTCCTTGCGGACGAAGGCACGGCGCAGCGCGTGGTACGGGGCGTCCGGGTCGTCGAAGGTCCGGCGCATACGGGCCAGCTCCCGCTCGCGGAAGCCGGCCAGCGGGGTCGTGCTCTCCAGCCGGTCCAGCTCCGTCTTCTTGGCGGAGATCCGTGACGCCGTCGCCGGAAGGGAGGCCAGCCGTGCGGCCAGGTCGCCGACCTGCCCCGCGAAGGCGTCCGGGCCGCTGTCCACGACCCGGTCGACGAGCCCGAGCCGGAGCGCGGTCGCCGAGCTCACCGGCAGCGCCTCGTCCATGAACCGTTCGGCCGTCGCGGGCCCCACCCGGCGCGGCAGGGTGTGGGTCCAGTACTCCGAGCCGTACAGGCCCATGAGGCGGTAGTGCGGGTTCAGGACGGCGCCCGAGCGGCACCACACCTCGTCGGCGGCCAGGGCGAGCATCACACCGCCCGCGGCGGCGTTGCCGGCGACCGCCGAGACCACGAGCCGGTCGGTCGTCGTCAGGACCGCCTCGACCAGGTCGTCGATGGCGTTGATGTTCGCCCAGGACTCGGCGGCGGGGTCGGCGGCGGCCTCGATGACGCCCAGGTGGATGCCGTTGGAGAAGAAGTCCCGCTCGCCGCCCAGCACCAGCACCGTGGTGGGCCGTGCGCAGGCCTCCCGGTAGGCGTCCAGAAGACGGCGGCACCGTTCCGTGCTCATGGCGCCGCCGGGGAAGGAGAAGGCGAGGTGCCCGACGTTCCCGTCCTCCCGGTAGCGGATGTCCGACCAGGTCCCGTGCGTGTTCTCGGGCAGGCGGGGCAGGGGGTGCTCGGGCAGCGGGGGCAGCCGGTCGCCCAGGGCCGGTACGGCGGGGAGCTTGAAGGTGGGCGGCTGTCCGGGCATCCGCCGGGGCCGCAGTTCGGGGATCCACACGGCGCCGTCCCTGGTGGCCCGGCAGATCGCTCCGGCGCGGGTGGCCAGCAGTTCCCCCGGCCGCCCGCGCAGCACGCCCTCGGCGTGGCCGCCGTGCAGGTACCACTCCCCGCCGAGCAGCACGTCCAGTACTCCGGGCTGCGAGTCCGCCGCCCTCAGCTTGCGCAGGACGTCCTGGGTGGAGTCCTCGGCCCAGTCGATGCGGCGGACGCTCTGGTCGAGGTAGGGACGGGTGCGGGGACCAGGGCGCGGCACGGCGCCGACGTCCGCGGCGGCATAGGCATCGGCATCCGCATCCGCATGCGCCTCGGCATCGGCGGCGGAGGGGGCTGTCCGGTCCTGCTTCAGCGGTGCGTAGGTGCCGCCCGCGAAGCGTTCCACCGCGAGCAGCACGGCCTCGATCGCGGCGTCGGCGATCTCGCCCCGGTACAGCTCGCTCTTGGGCACCGGAGGAACCCGGCAGGGCACGGAGGCCCACACGTCGCCGGCGTCCATCTCCGCGTCGGCCTGGAGAACGGTGACGCCCCACCGGTCGGCGCCCTCGTGGATCGCCCAGTCCAGGGAGGACGGCCCCCGGTCGCCCACCGGGCCGGGGTGGACGACGAGACAGGTGTACGCCGACCACACCTCCTCGGGGATCGCCGTTCGGAGCATCGGCGACAGGATGAGGTCCGGCGCGTGGCGTCGTACGGCCTCCGGCACGTGGCTGCCGGGCAGGGCCAGTTCGACCGCCACGGTGTGGCCCCGGTCGCGCAGCTCGGCGTGGGTGCGCTGGGTGAGGCTGTTGAACGCGCTGGCTAGGAGCAGGATGTGCACGGCTGCCTCCGGGCGGACGAACGGCAGGCAGGGATGACCGCCGACCGAGATCGTCGACCACGGCTGCCCGCCGTCCCCGGCGACAGACGGTGAAGGTCATCCGAAAGCGGGCGCCCATCCGCCGTCCGGCCTCACCTGGCCGGTCCTCCCCGCCGGCTTGTGGCGGGGGCCGGTCATCGCCGTCGGCTCAGCGACGGGGGCGGGTCACCGCCGTCGCAGGCCGCTGGTGATGCGCTCCCAGGGGGTGCGGGTGGCTCCGAAGTGGGTTTCGTGGGTCCAGATGTGGGTGCACGACGGGCATTGCAGGTGCAGCAGGCTGCCGACGTTGGACAGCAGGTAGCGCCAGTGCGCGGAGCAGGTGCGGCCCTCCTCGCAGCTGCCGCATCCCTGGTGGTCGGCGCAGCTCGGGCAGGCCACCCAGGCGCGGCGCCCGATGTCGGCCTGCGGGTCAAGCGGCAGCATGACCGCCGCCCTCTCGCGGCAGCACACCGGCCGCGACCAGTTCGTCGTAGACCCGCCGCTGCTCCGCGTCGAGGCCGGAGTAGAGCAGTCGGTACGCCGTCTCCTCGTCGCGCAGGGCGGCGACGGGGTCCCAGTCGTCGCCGAGGGCGTCCAGGACGTGGGCGCGCCGGAGCATCTCGTGCGAGGTGAGGTCGATGTCCAGATCGGCCGTCGGGCAGGCGTCCGGGCGGCCCGCGGCGGGGGCGCTCGCCGTGTCGGGCTCGTCCGGGTCGCCGGGAAGGGCGCGGTCAAGGGGGGACATGCGACCGAACGTAGGGAAGCGGCGCGCGCTCCGGCAAGGGCAGGTGGGCGAAGTCACAGCAGGTCCGGAGCGTGCGAGGCGGCCTCGGACCGGCCCGGGGGCGTGGTGCTCCCGGGTTACAGGTGGGCGAAGAGGTCGTCCAGCGGGGCGGGCACCTGCTCCGGGGCGAGGGCTTCGACCAGGAGGCGGCCGTAGCGGATCTTGCGGCCCTTCCTGGTGCTCATGAAGCGCCGCAGCTGCTGGTGCCGGGGGCGGCCGTGCTGGGCGGGCTGCTGCAGGAAGGTCTGCCAGGGGCGCGACTCGTCCTCGGCGTGGACGATCTCTTCGACCCGCTCGGTGCCCAGGGCGCGGATCAGCTCGTCCTCCAGGTCCGCCGAGCAGACGAAGACGGCGTGGCGCTGGGTTGAGGACGGGGCGAGGCTCCGGTCGAAGAACGGCTTCTCGCGCTCGTCGCACAGACCGACGAGGCGCAGACCGAGACCGGACGGTCCGAGCAGCGCGGCGTAGCGGCCGACGCTCATCGCACCGCCCATCGACAGGACGCACACCCCCTCGGCGGCCAGGTCACGGCTCCGCCTCTCGGCCAGTGCCTCGACGGCGGCGAGGTCGCTCAGCCCTTCCAGCAGGACGACCGTGTGCACGCCCACCGGCTCCGCCAGGCCCCTCGCCGATCCGCCGGCGCCTCCGCCGGCCCAGCGGGTGACCTCGTCCCGGAACATGCTCATGTCCACCATGTCTGGGAGTCTGCTACGCCCACCGATGCCACCGCACGCGATATTCGGCGGCGCGAGCGCCTTCATCAGGGCGGGGCCGCCGCGGAGTTGACGGGATCGGCCCCCGAGCGCGGGCCCGGTCGGCATGATGATCAGGTGGTGACGCGGGCGAGGGAGGGCCGTGCGGACGGAGATGTGGGGAGCTGATCGGCTTCGGGGGCGCGGTGGTGGGTGCCGGAGGGGCCCTGGTCGGCGGGTGGCCGCACTTGACGGACTGCGAGGTGAGACCCGTGACGGAGGAGCGGCAGCCCTGGCGTGCCATCGCGCGGACCTTGATCGACGACGCCGAACTGGCCGTGATGCTCATGCCGAACGCCGCCGAGGTGCAGTCCCGCGTCGCGGACGCGGCCGCGATGATCGCGGAGACGGCGATGATCGGACGGGAGGAGGCACGGACCATGACGGACGCGGAGCACCGCACGCACGTCAACCGTTGCCTCGCCGGGACCCTGGAGGCCATCGGGGTGCTGTCCGCTTTCATGCGGGGCGACCCGCTCCCGGAACGCCATCGTCCGGTCGGCGGGCACCGGGAGCGCGACCGGGGCCCACGGGCCCGTCATGAGGCCTCGCGGCGGCTCTTGAACAGCAGTTCCGTGTCCGAGCGCAGGGCGAACGCGCCCGGCTCGGTCATCTCCCGGGGCGTCGGCAGACCCACCACTTTTTGAACGTGTTCAACAAGGTGCCGTGAGTTCCCGCTGCAGGTGCGACTCAGGAAGGCGCGGTGGTGCGGGAACTCACGGCTGGACGGAGAGCCGGATCAGCGGATCTCGGTGACCCGTTGTTCCTTCAGCGAACCGCAGTTGGAGTTCTCCACCGACACGTAGACGTTGTCGATGCTGCCGCCCCAGCTCACGCAGAAGTTCTTGCCGTAGACGTAGGCCGGTCCCGCGTACGAGCTGTAGTCGTCGGCGTCGCCCGCGTACTCGTCCGTCGCGGGGATGTAGACCCACGTGGACATGGGCTTGAGCGTGCCCGGGTTCTTGCGGATGGTCGCGACGCAGTTCTCGCCGTTCGCGGAGTTGTAGGTCAGGTAGACGGTGCCCAGCGAGCCGACGGGCGCCGAGTTCACCGTCTTGTAGGCCTTGCCGCAGACACCCTGTGGGGTGACGTTCGGAGCGGCGGAGGCCGTCGTGGCGAAGGCGGTCGAGGCGCCCACCGCGAGTGCGGCTAAGGCCCCCATCGTCACGACATTACGCACCTTTCTCATATTTCCCCCTTGTAGCCATGAGAGCGCCTTTGCTCTCACAGGATGTGACCCGCGAGGGGCACGGATGGTTGCCCCGGTATTCCCTTGAGATGCGTGACGGGGCGTGCGGGCCTGGTCAGAGGGTGAGAAGTTCTTCGTGGAAGCCGCCGAACTCGCGCTCGGGGTCGATGAGATGGATCTCCAGGATCCAGTGGCAGCGGCGCCCGGCCTTGTCGGTGCGGCGCAGTGGGGTGGTGTTGGCGGGGGTGATGTACGACTCCACGTCCGCGCCGTCGATCCACTCGTGCGGGAACTCGCCGACCAGGTGGCCGGCGTGCCAGCCGCCCAGCGCCCACCCCGCCTCCCCGGCCAGCCTCTCCACTTCGGCGTACAGCCGGGCTCCGGTGATGTCCGGGTCGGCCTCGAAGAACCTGCGGCCGGCCGCGAAGACGCGTGACAGGTCGCCGCGGAGTCGGTGCTTGACGGGGTCGTCGCCGAGGACGAAGGTCCGGCCGAAGTCGGCCTCGTACTCCTCGAAGATCGGGCCGAAGTCGGCGAACACGATGTCGTCCGTGGCGATCACCCGGTCCGGCGGGTTCTCCCGGTAGGGCTTCAGCGTGTTGGGGCCGGAGCGGACGATCCTCTTGTGCCAGTGGCGGGTCGTGCCGAACAGTTCGTTGGCCAAATCCCTGACCCGGTCGCTGACCGCGCGCTCGCTCTCGCCGGGGGCGACGAGACCGCGCACCTCCATCTCCGCGAAGAGCCGTACCGCCTTCGCCTGGGCGTCCAGCAGCCGTGCCGCGCGCGTGGGTTCGTCGTCCGCCATGGGCCGACCGTAGTGAGAGAGATCGCTTCCGGCAACGGGATTTCGCCGACTGGCTTCGGGGGGCGTTCTGGAAGCGTTTCCAGGTGTGCCCGAGTGGCCGTTCCGAGGCATCAACACCCGTGAACTCCGCCAATGTTGACGCTTCGTCAGCCTTGACGCTCATCTCGGGCGGTGCTTCCATCACAGGTGTGTAAACGGTTCAAGTCCCCGCGGTACGACTCGTCGACGGTTCCGTTCCGGCACAGGAGGTTGTCATGCGCATGACTTTCATGGGGGCCGTCTGTGCCGTGCTGGCCGTCGGGGCGGCCGGGCTCACCTCGCCCGGCGCGGCCACGGCCGTGGTCGACGAGACGCCGAGGGTTCAGGCCGCGCGGGTGATGGAGAACCTGGGGCGCGGGGTCGTGGCGGTGCGCTCCGGCGCCGCCCAGGTGCTCGTCTCGTGGCGGCTGCTGGGGCTCGACCCGGACGGCATCGGCTTCCACGTGTACCGCTCCACCGGCGGTGGCGCTTACGTCAGGCTCAACGCGAGCGTCCTGACGGGCGGGACCAACTACGTAGACTCCACGGCCGACCTGACGCGCTCCAACACCTACCGGGTCGCTGCGGTGGTGGGCGGGCAGGAGCAGACGCCCAGCGGGGCCTTCACCTTGACGGCCGATCACGCCACGGAGCCGGTGGTCCGCGTACCGCTGCGCGCCGGTGGTCCGGTGAAGTTCGTCTGGGTCGGCGACCTCGACGGCGACGGCGAGTACGACTATGTGGTGGACCGGCAGACCTCCCCGCAGAAGCTGGAGGCGTACAGCGGTCGAGGCCAGTTCCTCTGGGACGTCGACCTGGGGCCGAACAGCGTGAACCAGGACAACATCGAACCCGGGTCGTCCGCGATCGACGTCGGCCACTGGGACGGCATCACCGTGTACGACTTCGACAGCGACGGCCGTGCCGAGGTCGCCCTGAAGATCGCCGACGGTGTCAGACTCGGTGACGGGACGACCTGGACGCACGCGGACGACGCACGTCAGTTCATGGCGATTCTCGACGGCCGGACCGGAGCGCTGCGCAACTGGGCCGCCGTGCCGACCACCTACCTCGGCGACGGTCCGATGGGCGCGCGGCTCGGCGTCGCGTATCTCAACGGCACCACGCCGAGCCTGGTGGCATACATGAAGAACCGGCGTGACGACGGGGCGTTCAATCTGATGATGGCCGCCTGGCGGTTCAACGGCAGCGCGCTGCGGCAGGAGTGGACGTGGCTGCGCGGCGGCCAGAACGCCCCCGACGGGCACAACACCCGTGCCGTGGACGTCGACGGGAACGGGACGGACGAGGTCGCCGAGATCGGCTTCGTCCTGAACGGCGACGGCTCCCTGCGCTACTCGATGGCGCCGCAGGGCATCATCCACGGCGACCGCTTCCACCTCGCCGACATGGACCCCGCCCGCCCGGGACTCGAGGGCTACGGCGTGCAGCAGGACAATCCGAGCGGCCTCCTGGAGTACTACTACGACGCGGCCACCGGCTCCGTCCTCTGGAGGCACGGCGGCGGCCCCGCCGACATCGGGCGGGGCATGGCCGGCGACGTGGATCCGCGCTTCCCCGGCATGGAGGTCTGGTCCTTCTCCGGCCTCTACAACGCGCCCTCCGACAGGCTCACCGAACCGAACACCTCACTGCGCCCGTGGCCGCAGTTGGGGCTGTGGTGGGACGGCGACCTCACCATGGAACTGCTCAACGACGGGAAGATCGAGAAGTGGGATCCGGCCCGCCCGACCCCGACCGGCAGTCTGCCCCGGCTCGTCAGCACCTGGAACCACGGCGCCGTCACCGCCGCGCAGGGCGGTCCCACCCTGGTCGGTGACATCCTCGGCGACTGGCGGGAGGAGGCCGTCTACACCAACGCCTCCCACGACGAGCTGATCGTCTTCACCACCGACCGGCCCACCGCCACCCGGCTCTACACACCGGCCCACAACCCCGCCTACCGCAACGCCATGACCTTCAAGGGCTATCTGCAGTCCCATCACGTCGACTACTTCCTCGGCGCCGGCATGACCCGGCCGCCCCGGCCGAACATCGCCTACGCGGGAGGCGCTCCGCTCGCGTAGCCCCGCCCCGCGGGCCTGCTCGACGCCGTCGACGGCTACCTGCCCGTCCCCGCCGTCAAGTGTCGGACGGGGGTGCCCGCGAGGAAGGCGACGATGTCCTCCACCGCCTCCGCGTAGAAGGTGCGGTAGTTGTGCTCGGTGACGTAGCCGAGGTGCGGGGTGGCGAGGACGTTGGGGAGGGTGCGGAAGGGGTCGTCGGCGGGGAGGGGCTCGCTGTCGAAGACGTCGAGGCCGGCGCCGGCGATCCATCCCTCGCGCAGGGCGCGCAGCAGTGCCGTCCGGTCGACGATGGCGGCGCGCGAGGTGTTGACGAGGTATGCGTGCGGGCGCATGGCGCGCAGTTCCGGCTCGCCCAGCAGGCCCCGGGTGCGGTCGGACAGGACGAGGTGGACGGAGACGAAGTCGCTGCGGCCGAGCAGGTCCTTCTTGTCCTCGGCCAGTCGGGCGCCCGCCTCGGCCGCCCGCTCGGCGGTGAGGTTCTCGCTCCAGGCCAGGACCTCCATGCCGAAAGCGGTGGCGACGCGGGCCACCCGGCTGCCGATCTTGCCGAGTCCGAGCAGACCGAGGGTGCGGCCGTGCAGGTCCTGGCCGACGGTGGACTGCCAGGGGCCGTTCTCGCGCAGGGCCCGGTTCTCGACGGTGACCTGGCGGGCGAGACCGAGGAGCAGCGCCCAGGTCAGCTCGACGGGCGGGGTGGAACTGCTCGCCGTGCCGCAGACCGTCACGCCCTGGGCCCGTGCCGCCGCGAGGTCGATGGAGGCGTTGCGCATGCCCGTGGTGATCAGCAGGCGCAGGCGGGGCAGTCGGCGCAGGAGATCGGCGTCGAAGGGGGTGCGTTCCCGCATGGCCACGACGATCTCGCAGTCGGCGAGTTCGGCCACGAGCCGGTCCCGGTCGGTGATGTGCTCGCGGAGCGTGCGCACCTCGACCCGGTCGGCGAGGGGGCTCCAGTCCGCCAGGGTCAGGGCGGCGTCCTGATAGTCGTCCAGCACGGTGCAGTGGAGGGTCATGCGGACAGTCTGCCGTCCATCGACCGGCGCCTCGGGTGCGGGTTGGGGTGGGGTGTGAGGGGGTCTGGGTGGGGTGCGGGTGCGGGGCCGTGCGGGCGGTTGTCGGGGCGCGTGCCGCGGTGGGTGGGGCGCGGTGGGCGGGTTACCTTCGGCGGTATGGACGGTGATCTCGGGAGCTGGCGCCGGTGCGCGCTCGGTGGCGCGGTGTTCGCCGTGTGCATGGCCGGCACGACGCTGCCGACTCCGCTGTACGGCCTCTACCAGGAGAAGTTCGGTTTCTCCGAGCTCACGGTCACCGTGGTCTACGCCGTCTACGCCTTCGGGGTCATCGGTGTGCTGCTGCTGGCGGGGAACGCCTCGGACGCCGTGGGCCGGCGCCCGGTGCTGTGGTGGGGCCTGGGGTTCGCGGCGGCGAGTGCCGTCTGCTTCCTGTGCGCCACCGCGCTGGGCTGGCTGTACGTGGGGCGGCTGCTGTCGGGGCTGTCCGCCGGCCTGTTCACCGGGGCCGCCACGGCGTACGTGATGGAGCTGGCGCCGCGTGGTGGTGCCTCGCGGGCCACGTTCGTGGCGACCGCCGCGAACATGGGCGGGCTCGGCTGCGGTCCGCTGCTCGCCGGGGTGCTCGCGCAGTACGCCGAGTGGCCGCTGTATCTGCCGTTCGCCGTCCATCTCGCCCTGGTGGCCTGCGCGGCCGCCGTCCTGCTGGGGCTTCCGGAAACCGTGCGGGAGCGACGGCCGCCGGCCACCGTACGACCGCGGCGGCCCAGCCTGCCGCCGTCGGTGCGGGCGGTGTTCGGGCCCGCGGCGGCCGCCTCCTTCGTGGGGTTCGCCCTGTTCGGGGTCTTCACCTCGGTCAGCCCGGCCTTCCTCGCCCAGTCCCTGGACGTGCGCGATCACGCGGTGAGCGGGCTGGTCGTCGCGCTGGCCTTCTTCGCCTCCACGGCCGGGCAGTTGGCCGTCGGACGCATCGGTGTGCGCCGGTCGCTGCCGCTGGGCTGCGCCGGGCTGCTGGCCGGGCTGGCGCTGCTGGCGGGCGCGCTGCACTGGGAACTGTTGGCGCTCGTGGTCCTGAGTGCCGTGGTGGGCGGGGCCGCGCAGGGGCTGGCGTTTCGTGGAGCGCTGTCCGCCGTGGCCGCCGCGTCGGCGCCGGACCGCCGGGCGGCCGTGATCTCGGCGCTGTTCGTGGTGGCCTACACGGGGATCTCGGTGCCGGTCATCGGCGTGGGTCTCCTGGCGGAGCCGATGGGTCTGGAAGGCGCGGGGCTCGTCTTCATCGCGTGCATGGCGGTGCTGGTGTCGTCCGCGGGCGTGTATCTGCTGCGACGTCCGGTACCGGCTCCGACGGCGGAGACGGAGTGACAGGGCTGAGGGGTTCATCGGTCGCTGGGAGTAGGTCCCGCGCCCCAGGTGCGGTGCGCGCCCGAGTGGCTAGGGTCCGTCCCCATGGAGACCACGGAAATCGTTCGTCGCCGTACGGCTGAGCGTGTGCGCGACACTCTGGAGCGGCTCGTCAGCGAGCGGGACGTCTGGCTGTCGACGGCTCACCCTGAACACGGGCCGCACCAGGTGCCGTTGTGGTTCCTTTGGGACGGGCGGGCGGTGTGGATGTGCACCGGCGCCGCGTCCGTGACCGTGCGGAACGTCCGCGCGGAGCCGCGCGTGCGCCTGTCGCTGCCGGACACGTTCGACGTGGTGCTGCTCCAGGGGGAAGCGGTGTGTTTCCCCGACCAGGAGGTGCCCCGGGACGCGGCGGAGGCGTTCACCGGGAAGTTCGGGTGGGATCCGCGCGTGGAGGACGGTTCCTTCGTGTATGTCCGCGTGGTTCCGACGACCGTGCGCGCTTGGCGCGGCGAGCCGGAACTACGCGGGCGAATCGTCATGCGCGACGGCGCGTGGTTGGAGTGACGACGGCCGACCCTCACCGGCGCGGCTGTCGGAGCGGGTTCCAGTGGCTCCAGGTGGGGATGGGTTCGCGGGACTCGTGAAGGCTCCTCCGGAAGATCGGGACGATGCAGACGATGGGGTGGCCAGAGCATTGTCGTCAGCGGGCGACGAGGGCGCGAGTGTGTTTCCGCGGCGTGGGCGACGGGGGTGGCGCAGCCGACGTGGGTGGCACGGCCGACGTGGGTGGCACGGCGCCCTTGCTTTGGCAGGTACTGCACAACAAAGCTTGCCGGGCCCCTGTTCGCCGACCGTGATGTGGAGTCCTCGCCGTGCCCCGCCTGATTCCGGACACCCGGCCGCAACGCGTACTCGCGGCCTCGAACTTCGTCTACACCGTCGGCAACGGCCTGTATCTGACCGCCGGAGTGCTGTACTTCACGCAGGCGGTGCGGCTTCCGGCGGACCAGGTGGGGCTCGGTCTCGGACTGGCGGGTCTGGTCGCGCTGGCTCTCGGTGTGACCGTCGGTCACCTGGCGGACCGGTTCGGGGCGCGCGGCGTCTACGCGGTGACCCTCACGGTCCAGGCCGGGGCCACGGCCGGTTTCGTCCTGGCGGACAGCTTCTGGCCGTTCGTGCTCGCGGTCTGCGCGGCGGCGGGTGCGAAGACGGCGGGCACGGCGGCCCGTTCCCCGCTCATCAGGCACTACGGAGGGGAACGGCCGCAGGAGTTCCGCGCCTATCTGCGCGCGGTGACCAACCTGGGCATCTCCCTCGGCGCCGTACTGGCGGGCTGGGTGGTTCAGGTGGGCACGCTCACCGCCTACCAGCTGATGGTCGTCGGCAACGCGATCGCCTTCGTGTTCTCCGCGGTGGTCCTGGTCCTCCTTCCCCCGGTCGCGCCGCTGCCCGCCGTCGGCGGCCCCCGCTGGACCGCCCTCCGCGACCGCCCCTATCTGCTGCTCACCGGCCTGGACGGCGTCATGGCCGTGCAGTTCAAGGTGCTCACCGTGGGCATCCCGCTCTGGCTCGTCGGCGCCACCACGGCCCCAGACTGGCTCATCTCGGGCACCATCCTCACCAGCACGGTCATCGTCATCGCCTTCCAGGTGCGGGCGAGCCGCAGCATCGTCTCCCCAGCGGCCGGCGGGGACGCCTACCGGCGGGCGGGCGTGGCCTTCCTCGTCTCCTGCTCGCTGATCTCGCTGGCGGCGGGCATACCGGCGTGGGCCGCCGCGGCCCTGCTCATCACGGCGGCGGTGATCCACACGATCGGCGAACTGTGGTACTCCGCCGCGGGTTTCGAGGTGTCCTTCGCCCTCGCCCCGCAGCACGCCACCGGCCAGTATCTGGGCGTGTTCGGTCTGGGCGCGGGACTGGCGGACGCCCTCGGACCGGCTCTGATCATCTCGCTCTGCATCACCTGGGGCCGCCCCGGGTGGTACGTCGTCGGGGGCCTGTTCGCCCTGACGGGACTGGCCGCGCCGCTCGCCGTCCGCTGGGCGGAGCGTCGGCAGCGCGCTCGTCACACGGAGCCCGGGCACGGGCCCACGGAGAACGCGTCGGCCGCGGGGTCCGTGTGACCTCAGGTGGCAACCTGAGGCGGCGGCTTCAGCAGGTGGCTTCAGCGGGCGATCAGGCGCACGGTGGCGTGCGCCGGGCCGTTCACCGTGATCGAACGCAGCGGTTCCGGGTCGCCGACCGGCTCGACGACGGCGACCTGCTCCGCGAGCGTCTCCAGCAGCATCCGGGTCTGGTGGCGGGCCATGGTGCTGCCGATGCAGACGTGTTCGCCCGTGCCCAGGGCCAGATGGCGGTTGGGCTGCCGGCCGAGGTCAAACCGGTCCGGGTCCCGGAACACCGACTCGTCCCGGTTGGCCGAGGGGATCCACAGCACGACGCGGTCGCCGGCGGCGATGTGCCGGCCCCCGAGGACCGTGTCGACGGTGGCTGTCCGCATGCTGTGCGTGGCGCTGCTCGTCCAGCGCAGCACCTCCTCCGCGGCGGTCCTGACGAGCCCGCCGTCCCGCTCCCGCACCAGGCGCTCCCACTGCCGTGGATGCGCGGCGAGAGCGAGGATCCCGGCCGCCATCGACAGACCGGCGTTCTCCGACGCCCCGACGAGGTTCTCGACGCCCAGCAGTATCTCCGTCTCGGTCGACAGCTCGCCGCGCACCTCATTGTTGACGAACATGCCCATCGCGTCGTCGGCGGGTTCCTCCATCCGCGCGTACATCAGCTCGATGAAGTAGCGCATGAGCGGGAGGTGGCCGGTGAGCGGCTTCCCGGATTCGAACGCCTCTGTGGTCCAGGTCAGCAATCGCTCCCGGTCCTCGGGCGGCACACCGAGCAGGCGGCCGATGTTGAGGCCGGAGAGCCGGGCGCCGATGTCGTGGACGACGTCGCAGGTGCCCGATGCGACAGCGCTCGTCACGACCGCGCGGATCTCGGCGCGCAGCTCGCCCGCCAGGGAGCGGGCGCACCGTTCGCTGAACCGGTCGGCCACCTGCCCGCGCAGGGCGCGGTGCCGGGGCGGATCGGTGAGGGCCATGGTGAGGCCGCTGCCGGGGTCCTCCCCCAGTTCCGTCGGCCGCAGCAGGACGCCCCGCTCGGAGCTGAAGACGGCCGGGTTCTGGTACACGTCCCGGATGTCCTCGTACCGGGTGAGCGACCAGAAGCCCGGCAGATCCCCCGGTTCGTGCCAGTGGACCGGTGCGTGCCGTCTCATCCAGCGCCACAGCTCGTACACCTCGCCGGAGGCGTGCAGCTCCGGGTCGACGACACCGCCGGGGTCGACGGCACCGGTGGGATCGACGGCACCGGTAGGGCCGGGTGTCACCGCGGTCATCGGGCGGCTCCCGTCGCGATGAGGGCGAGACGGTCGTGGAAGCCGTCCAGCAGTTTCCGTGCGGTGGCCTCGGCGACGACGTCCCGGCGGTACGACAGCACCACGTCGAGCGCGCCGCCCTCGTCCGGCCACACCTCCAGGTGCAGCTCCAACGGGAGGGCAGGGTACGGCTGGCGTATGTGGGTGGCGACGACGCCGGGGAGGTCGAGCCGGGGTGGTGGGTTGTCCTGGAGGGCGAAGAGGGTCTGGAAGACGGGTGGCCGACCCGGTGTCGTCGCGGAGGCCTCGGCGACGGCCGTGAAGGGGACGGCGCCCCGGCCGAAGGCCTCGTGGACCAGTCTGCGGGTCTCGCGGATGCCGTCCTCGCCGCCGGCCACGGCCGCGCCGCGCAGGCGTACCGGCACCATGTCGATCAGGCAGCCGACGGCACGCTCCAGCTCCGGGAGCGCGCGTTCGGCGACGGGGACGCCCACCGCGAAGTCCCGCTGCCCGCAGATCTCGGCCACGGTGTCCGCCCAGGCCGACAGGAGCACCACGAACCGGCTCGCCCCGAGTGCCGTGCCCCGCGCGTCGAGGCCCGCCGCGAGGGGGGCGGGTACGGGCCTGTCCAGGTGGCGTGTCCCGCTGTCGCCGGGGTCGGCCGGTTCGGGCCAGCGGAGTTCGGGCACGTCGCGGAACTCCTGCCGTACCCGCGCCGTGCGGGCCGCCGGGTCCGTCACGGCGGTGGCGGCCGCCGTGAGTGCCGTCCGTTCGGCCGGGGTGGGCGGGAGGGGGCCCGGCTCGCGTCCGGCGTAGGCGTCCGACAGGTCGCGTGCCAGGACGGATTCCGACCGTCCGTCGAAGACGATGTGGTGGACCAGGAGTCCGAAGAGCCAGCCGCCGTGGTCGGTCAGCGGCACCAGCGCGGTGCGCCACAGGTCGGCGTCCCGCGGTTCGAGGGGCTCCTCGAAGAGTGCCCGCAGCGCGAGGACCGCCTCGTCGACGGTCGGCCGGGCGTCCAGCAGTTCCAGGGGCGGGGCCGGGATGTCGGTGACCTCGGCATGGGGCCGGGGGTCCGCGCGGAAGGCAATGCGCAGGGTCTGGTGCCGCTCGTGGACGGCGGCGACGGCCGCCTCCAGGGTGTCCGGGTCCAGCCGGTCGTCCAGGTGCCAGGTCATGACGCAGTACTGGGAGAGGTCCTGCGGCGCCGTCAGATGGCGGGTGAGGAAGACCAGTTCCATGGGGGTCAGCGGGACGTCACCGTGCGGTGGTGGCGCGGGGACGCCGACAGCCGGCACCGTCCGGAGCCAGGTGCCGAGGCGTTCGGCCGAGGGATGCTCGTACAGGCTCGACAGCGGAACCGGACGTCCCACGCGCTTGCCGATCCGGGTGCAGGCGCGGGCAGCCTGGAGCGAGGAGCCGCCCAGCTCGAAGAACGAGGCGAGCGGCGGCACGGAACGTCTCCCCAGTACGGCGGTGAAGGTCTGGGCCACGAGCCGCACGAGCGGGTCGTCGACGGGGCCGTGGTGGGTCTCGTCCGGCTCGTCGGGCAGGCTCGCCAACAGGGCCCGGTCGTCCAGCTTGCCGGTGCCGGTCAGCGGGAAGGCGTCCACGACGGCGACGGCGACGGGGCGTTGGTGTGCGGGCAGATGACGGGCTAGCGTCGCCGACACGTCCGCGAGGACGGCCGGTACGTCGGTAGGAACAGTGGGTACGTCGGTGAGAACAGACGGTACGTCCGTGAAGTCAGCCGGTACGTCCGTCGAGGCGTCCGGCGGTGTGTCGCCGGGCCGTCCCGGTACGCAGAAGGCGACCAGTTCGTGGGCGCCGCCGAGTTCGTTCCAGCGCGGGACCACCCGGCAGTCGGCGACGGACCGGACCAGGCGGACGATCTGCCGCTCCACCTCGGCCGGTTCGACGCGATGGCCGCGGACCTTGACCTGCCGGTCGAGCCGCCCGCGGAACTCGATGATCCCGTTCTCGTCGCGGACGCCCAGATCTCCGGTGCGGTACAGCCGGACCCGCTCACCGAGAATGTCGACGGCCGTGAACTTCTCGGCCGTGAGGGCCGGTTCACCGAGGTAGCCGTGGGCCAGACCGTCGCCCGCGACGCAGATCTCCCCCGGTTCCCCGGCGGCGCAGGGGCGGTCGCCGTCGAGGACGAAGACGGACGTGCCGGGCACCGCACGCCCGAGCGGGATACCGCCGGGCCGGGCACAGTCCGCGACGGTGATGCGGTGGGTGGTGGTGAACACCGTGCTCTCGACCGGGCCGTAGCCGTTGACGAGGGCCGTGTCCGGGAACCGGTCGAGGAAGCGGCCGACGTGGCGGGCGGACAGGCGTTCGCCGCCGATCATCAGCTGGGACAGGCCGCTCATCGCGGACAGGTCCTCGTCGACGATCAGGTTGAACAGGCTGCTGGTCAGCCACACCGTGTTCACCCCGTGGCCGGTGACCAGCGCGCGCAGGGCCTCGGCCGTCAGGAACGGCTCGTCGATCAGGACACCGGTCCCGCCGTTGTGGAGCGCGGCCCACAGTTCCAGGGAGAACGCGTCCCACGGCAGTGCCGCCGCGAGGGGGACGACCGTGTCCCGGTCGAAGCGCGCGAAGGTGCCGGGCCCGAAGAGCCGGGCCGTGGCCCGGTGCGGAGTCACCACTCCCTTGGGCCGTCCCGTGGTGCCGGACGTGAAGAACACACAGCACGCGTCGGTGTCCCGCACCGTCACGGCGGCGCGTCGGGCGGGGCGGTGTTCCGGGTCGTCGTCGGACGGGTCCCACAGCGGTGCGGACAGCCGCGCCGGCGTGCCCGGGCGGGCGACCACGAGGGGCGGGTGGAGCTGGTCGACCACGGCGTCGAGACGGGTCGGCGGCCAGTCGGGATCGAGCAACGCGTAGGCGGCACCGCATTTGAGAACGGCGAGCAGAGCGACGACCAGATCCACGGAGCGCGGCATCAGGATCGGCACGAGATGACCCTGTTCGACACCGGCGGCGGCGAGCCGGTCGGCTAATCGCTCGGCGCGGGCGTCCAATTCACCGTAGGAGACCTGGATGTTCCCCGCAATGAGGGCGATGCGTCGCGGCTCAGCGGCCGCCTGTGCGGCGAAGACATCGTGCAGTCCTTCCCCCGGTGATTCCATCGACTGCAACTCGTCGACTCCCTTCGCAATCAGGAGCGTACGACGTTGCCATGTCTGATCGTTTCCTGCCAACCTCCCGCCAACCCCCTTTTCTTAAAAAAGGGTTGAGACTGTCTGCCGCATGAATATGATCACTGGGCGACACGGCACCGGCGCGGCATCTGATGGAATATCCGATTTCCAACGGCATGATGGGGGACGTTGTGACGAGTCGGGATCGTTCCCTGGACATCGCGGTCACGGGTATCGCGGCGCGGTTACCGGGTCCCAGGGGAATGGACGAGTGGTGGGACTCGCAACTCCGGGGCACTGTGCACAGCCGGCGCTACACGCGGGAGGAGTTGCTCGCGGCCGGGGTGCCCGCCGCGCTGGCCGACGACCCGGACTACGTGCCCGTACGCGGTCATCTCGACGACTGGGACCGGTTCGACCACGACTTCTTCCAGATCCGCGGGCGCGAGGCGGAACTGATGGACCCCCAGCATCGCTGGATGCTGGAGGTGGCCCACAACGCCCTCGCGGACGCGGGGGTCGCGCCCCGGGACGACACCCTGGTGACCAGCGTCTACGCGTCGATGACGGGCAGCGGCTACATGCGCGCCATGGTCCGTGGCGGCGACCTCGATCCGGGCCTGCTGGACGATGTGATCCACGGGACCGAGCCGGACTTCATGGCGAGCCGCGTGGCCTACAGGCTCGGCCTGACCGGGCCCGCGTTCGCCGTGCAGACGGCCTGTTCCTCCTCCCTCGTGGCCGTGCACCTGGCGGTGCAGGCGCTGCTCGGCGGTGACTGCGACCAGGCCCTGGTGGTGGGGGCCGGGTTCGGTTATCCCCAAGCGGGCCATCTGCACCAGCCGGGGGGTGTGCTGTCCGCGACGGGGGCCTGCCGTCCGTTCGACCGGCACGCGGACGGGGTGATCGCCGGGTCGGGTGCGGGTGCCGTGGTGCTGCGGCGGCTGTCGGACGTCACCGACGACGATCCCGAGCCGTACGGGGTCATCCTGGGCAGCGCGATCAACAACGACGGGCACGCGAAGGCCGGTTACTACGCGCCCTCCTCGGCGGGGCAGGAGCGGGTCATCGGCGCGGCGCTGGACGCGGCCGAGGTGGACGGCGGCTCCCTCGGGTATCTGGAGGCCCACGGCACGGGCACGCGGATCGGGGACCCGATCGAGTGGACGGCGGCCAACGCCGCGCTGCGCGCCGGTGGGGCCCGGCCGGGGAGCGTGGCGGTGGGCGCGCTGAAGGCGGGCGTCGGCCACCTGGACGCCGCCGCGGGGGTTGCCGCGCTGATCAGGGCGCTGCTCGTGGTGCGCAGCGGTGTGATCCCGCCGGTCGCGGGGTTCACCGAGCCCAACCCCCTGCTGGAGACCGGGGACTGCCCCCTGTACATACCCACCGAGGCCGTCCCGTGGCCCGGCGAGGGCCCGCGACGCGCCGGGGTGAGCGCGTTCGGCATCGGAGGCACCAACGCGCACGTCGTGATCGAACAACCACCGCCACGCAAGCCGACCGCCCCGGGGGCCGGGGCCCCGCACACGTCGACCGCGGCGCGCATGCCGGCCCCGGAGGACGCGTGGACCGCCGAGCACGCGTCGACCGCCGACGAGCCAGGGCCGACGCGCGTACCGAGCGCCCTCACGGCTGCGGCTTCGGGCGACACTGCCGGGTTCGGAGAGGCGGCGCCGCACGAGGCAGCCGGGCTCGGGGCTGCGGCCCTGCAGGAGACAGCCAGCCCCGAGGCTGCGGTCCCGCGTGCGTGGGCCCGTGCGGAGGCCGGGGCGTCGCACCCGTCGGCCGTGGCCGAGACGCGGACGTCGCTCCAGGCGGGTCTCCGCTCCCCCGTGCCGGAGCCGCCGGAGCGGCTGGTGTTGGTGTCGGCGGCCGATTCCGGGGCGCTTGAGCGTGTGGTGGACGGTCTCGCCGTTCATCTCGTGGAGCACGACCCGGATCTCGGTGAGGTCTGCCGCACGCTGGCCAAGGGGCGCGCGGCCCTGGGCGAACGCCTGACCGTCACGGGTCGTACGAGTGCCGAGGTCGCCGAGCGACTCGCCGCCCGGTCCGGGACCTCCCGGGGCACCGCGCCGGTCACGGGCCCCGCGCCGGTGGTCCTCCTCTTCCCCGGCGGCGGCACCCAACGCCCGGGCATGGCCGAGCCGTTCACCGCTCTCCCTGGATTCCGCCCGGCGCTCGACCGCTGCCTCGCCGCCTTCCCCACCTCGTTGTCCGCGACGATCCGCCGGGCCGTGCACGACCCGGACTTCCCCGCCGACGAGCTGAACCGGCCCGCACTGGCGCAGCCGGCGCTCTTCGCCGTCGGCCACGCGGCGGCGACCGCGCTCATGGAGCTGGGGGTCCGGCCCGCCGCGGTCTGCGGGCACAGTTCCGGCGAGATCACCGCCGCCACGGTCGCCGGCGTCTTCGGGCTCGAGGAGGCGGCCGCGTTCATCACGGCGCGCGGCCGGGCCATGCAGGAATGTCCGGAAGGCGCGATGGTGGCCATCGGCGCGGACGTGAAGCAGGCGCTCGCACTCGCCGAGGAATGGGGCCTGGAACTCGACGTGGCCGCGGTCAACGGACCGGACTCCTGCGTGCTGGGAGGGCCCGCCGAGCAGGTCGACGAGTATCTGCGGCGCGTCGGCGACACCTGCTTCGTACGGCGCCTGCGCTACTCCCACGCCGGCCACTCCCGTCTGATCGAGCCTGCGCTGCCCGCTCTCACCCGGGCCATGTCGGGCATCGAACTCCGGCCGTCGGCCCTTCCGATCGCGCTCAACGAGTCCGGACGGGTCGTCCCGGCCGGTACGGTCCTCCCGCCCGACACGTTCGTCACGCAGGTCCGGCGGTCCGTGCTGTTCGGCGCCGCCCTCGACTCGCTGGCCGAGCACCTGTCGGGTGCCCTGGCCGTGGAGATCGGTCCGGGGCGCCCCCTGTCGCCCTCGGCCGAGGCTGCCGGACTGCCCGTCGTCGCCCTGGACCGGGCCAGGGACACACCGGGGTCGACGGCGCTCGCCGGTGTGGGCGCTCTGTGGGCCCTGGGCCAGCCGATCACGGTGGGCGGGCTGACCGGCGAGGGCCGCAGGGCCAGGCTGCCCGGCTATCCCTTCTCGGGGCCGCGCTCGGTCGCCCCGGAAGCACTCGCCCCGACCGAGAACCCACCCCGCACCGCGCCTCTGGGACCACCGACCGGAGCGCCGGGAGAGCAACCGACCAGAGCACCAGAAGAGGAACCGGCCGGAGCATCCGCACCACCGACGAGGGCGCCGAGCCAACCACTGCGACCACCGGAACCCGAGCACCCGGCGCCCCTCGACCCCACCGAAGGAGTGACCCGGATCTGGGCGGAACTGCTCGGTCGGGACGATTTCCCGGCGGACGCCGACTTCTTCGCCGAAGGCGGTGACTCCCTGCTGATCACACGGCTCATCCGCAGGGTGAACAACGACTTCGAGATCCGTGTCCCCGTACGCGAGATGCTGGCCCGGCGGACACTGAACGGTCATATCGCGGTGGTTCACCGAATCCAGGACGAATCCGACCGCTAATCACGTTCCCGACCATGGGGCAGGCGAACACAATTCGGTTGCCCCACACCACGGATCACCAAATTCCGCTTATTGCACGGGGGAGTTTCTCTGTTGTCGGCATTGCACCCCATGAAAGCGACCGGCGAACCACTACCGGATGTCCCGTTCGTTCCCGCGCACGAAGCGGTGGCCCAGGTGGCCGCCGACCGGCCGGCGGAGGTCGCCGTGCGGTGCGGTGACCTCGCGGTCACCTACGGCGAACTGATCTCCTGGTCCCGGCGGTTGTCCCACCGACTGGCGGCGGCCGGGGTGGGCTCCGGCGACCGGGTCGCCGTCCTCGCCGAACCCTCGGTCACGATGATCGCGGCCGTGCTCGGCATCCTCGGTGCGGGCGCCGCCCATGTGCCCGTCGACCCGGCCCAGCCCGACGCCCGTATCGCCACGATCCTCGACGACGCCCGGGTGAAGGCCGTCGTGGCGACGGCACGCACGGGGACCCGGGCGGGCACGGTCGCCCGGGTGCCCGTCGTCACGGTCGCGGACGTCCCCGGCGAGGAGGGCCACGGGACTCCCGGCTCCTTCGCCGCCGGGGTCGGTCCGACGGACCCGGCCTATCTCATCTACACCTCGGGCAGCACCGGTGAGCCCAAGGGCGTCGTCGTCGAGCACCGGAACCTCGCCGCCTCGACCCGGGCGCGTCTCATGGTCCATCCAGGAAGTCCGACGTTCCTCCTGGTGTCACCGCTGGCGTTCGACTCGTCGGTCGCCGGGATATGGGGGACGCTCCAGGCGGGCGGCTGCCTGGTCGTCGCGTCCGAGGACGAACTGCGCGACCCCGAGCGGCTGGTCTCGCTCGTCCGCCGCCACCGGGTGGACCGCACCCTGTGCGTGCCCGCGCTGTACGGGCTGCTGCTCGACGCCGCCGAGCGCACCGACTCCGGAGGCCTGGCGTCCCTCCGGCAGGTGATCGTGGCGGGCGAGGCCCTGCCGCAGTCCCTGGTCGACCGGCACTTCGCGGTCCACTCCCCCGGGGTCGACCTCGTCAACGAGTACGGCCCGACCGAGGCGACCGTGTGGGCCACCTACCGACGCTTCACCGGTGTCGCACCGGTGGGCATCGGCGGACCGATCCCCGGGGTCCGGCTCCACGTCCTCGACGACGAGCTCCGGCCCGTACCCCCGGGCACGGAAGGGGAGTTGTTCATCGGCGGGCCGGGGGTGGCCCGTGGCTACTTCGGCCGGCCGGAGGCCACGGCGGCGGTCTTCCTCGACGATCCCTTCGTCGACGAGCCGGGCGCGCGCATGTACCGCACCGGCGACCTCGTGCGCCAGGACCCGGCCCACGGGCTGGACTTCGTCGGCCGCAGGGACGACCAGATCAAGGTCCGGGGCCACCGGGTGGAGCCCGGCGCGGTCGAGTCGGCGCTCCGCGCGCTGGGCGGCGTCCAGGAGGCGGCCGTACTGCCCGACGCACGGGGCACGGGCCTGATCGGCTTCGTCGCCTCGCGGGAGGGTGCCGACCAGGTCGCGCTGCGGCGTGCCCTCGCGGAGGAGTTGCCCTCGGTGATGGTCCCCGGCGAGCTCCGGGTGCTGCCGGAGCTGCCGCGCAATCTCAACGGCAAGCTCGACCGCGCGAGGCTGCGGACGCTCGCCGCCGAGGCGCTCGCCCCGCAGTCACCCGTCGACCCGGCAGCCGTCGAACGGGCCCCGGCCGCGCCGCTCTCCGACGCTTCGCTCACCGCCCAGGTCACCGCCGCGTGGGCGGAGGTGCTGGGCACGCCCACGGTGCCGCCGGACGTCAACTTCTTCGATCTCGGCGGACATTCGCTGACCATGTTCAAGCTGCAGGACGCGCTGGAGCGGCACTGCGGCCTGCGGCCGTCGATCGTCGCCCTGTTCCAGGAGACCACCGTGACGGCACAGGTCGCGCTCATCCGCGCCGACCGTGAGCAGGGGGAGGAGACCGCGGCCGGCTCATCCGCCGAGGCCGCGCGCCGGGCCCGTACAGCCAGGCTGCGGCAGCAGCGTGCCCGGAAGGGGGCCCGCCGATGACCGGGAACGGCTCCCGCTGGCTGGTGTGCGACACCGCGCGCCCGGAAGCACGGATCCGTCTGGTGTGCTTCCCGCACGCCGGCGGGTCGGCCTCCTTCTACCGCGCGTGGGGCGGTGCGCTGACCGAGGTGGAGGTGCACGCCGTCCAGTACCCGGGGCGCGCCGGACGGTTCGACGAGGAGCCCCCGCACGACCTCGTCCGGCTCGCCGGCGACATCGCCGACGCGCTCGAACCGCTCACGGATCGCCCCCTCGCCTTCTTCGGGCACAGCCTGGGCGCGCCCATAGCGCTGGAGACGGCCCGCGCGCTGCAACGCCGGAACATCCACATCGAGCACCTGTTCGCTTCGGGTTCCCGTGACGCTCCGCTGCCCACCGGCCTCGTCGCCGAGGAGGACCCCGACCGACTGCTCGACGATCTGGTCAGGATGGGCGGCACCGACGCGGAGATGGCCGCCGACCCCATCTTCCAGGAGGTGGTCCTGCCCTATCTGATCGCCGACGGCCGGATGTTCCACGACTACGTCATGCTTCCCGAGCCGCTGCTCACCTGTCCGGTCACCACGATCGTCGGCGACCGCGACGACGACGCGGACCGTCGTCCGTGGAGCGCGTTGAGCACGCCGCCCGTCCGGGAGGTCGGCGTCTTGGGCGATCACTTCTACCTCATCGCCGACCCGCCGTACGCGGTCCTGCGCACGACCCTCACGACCCCACGGCACGACGTCCACTGAATTGCGGGACCGATTGCGGTCATTCCGAAAACGCAAAGATTCGAACATCCGGGCGTGGTAGCGTGCACCGGAGTTGACGGGGAGGAGCATTTGTTGATCGACATCGACATGGGCTCGGTGTTCGCGGAAGTCAATGAATTACGGGGAGAGTTCGACGACCGTTCCTCGTTCCATGAGGCGGCCACCCAGAAGGAGTTGGCCCGTCGACTCGAAGGATCCACGCATCTCCGGCGGCAGCCGATAGTCCAGGCCTTTCTGGAGGACCTGCGCACTTTCACTCCGGGTTCCAGACTGCGGGCCACGAAGGCACACATCAACAGCCGCCGGGACAACCACATCTTCTCGTTGTTCGACGCCTCGTACTTTCCGTCCCTGACCCTCGACTACCTCACGTACGAGATGCTGCCGACCGATTCGCACCTCGCGGAGCGGTACGCCAGCCCGACGGCTCCGGTCACGGTCACGGGGCAGTCCGACGGATTCCGCTCACGCGTGGTGGTGGCGCTCTTCCCCGAGAACCACTTCGACGGAATCCAGGACCCGGACGACCTCATCTTCTACTTCATCGACAAGTTCGTCGAACGGCACAACCGGATCACCCGCAAGATGATCGACGCGGTGATGGTCGGGGGAAGCTTCCCGCTCATCCAGGGAGCGACGGACGAACAGGTGCGGCAGGCCTCGTCCTGGTGGGTGCGACTGCACGAGTACCACCACCGTCAGGGCGACATGCCGATCCCCGCGTTCCTCTCGGCGAAGAAGTACAAGCCCCTCGCGGGACTCGAAGAGCTGCGCGTGGACGTCTCCGCCATGCTGGTCCTGCTGAACGACCCCGAACTCCCGGCCGAGCAGGCGCGGACCGCGTACGAGTACATCCTCGCCGAGCGCCTCCTGCGCTACGCCGTCGAAGGCATCCCACGGCCCAACTACGACGCCGTGGCCTCCCAGTTGCTCTTCGGATACCTCAGCGAGCACGACGGCGTACGGGTGGCCGGCGGCAGGATCGAGCTGAGCCCGGACATCCCCCTCGTGCTGGCCCGGTTCCTCGGCGCGATCCAGGACATCGAGCGAAGGATCCACGAGGAACCCGTCGAAGCCGTCCGTCGGCGGCTGCTGGAGTTCACCAACCGGTACACGGACTACGACCCGGTGGCCCGCGACTACCGCTACCTCCCGTTCTTCGCCGAGGTGAAAGAACGACTCGGCGTATGACGTCGGCCGCACACCGGCCTCTTCAGCGACTCTCGTCCTCACACTTCTCTGGAGTGATCGTGACTGCTGCAACCGAGTTCTCCCTCGCCGACCGGACCGAACTCGACGAGCGGGTGGACCAGGAGATCGACCGCGCGGGACTGCGACGGGCGGACAACGCCTTCTTCGGAAACGCACGCTCCGCCGTGTCCGTCTCCCCCCGGGCCGCGCTCACCCTGGGGGTGTGGTGGCGGACCATGACGAAGAGCTTCATGTTCAGCACCATCGCCGGTATGGGCGAGATGGCGCGGGTGTTCTCGGCGCAGGACGCGCCGACGCACGACGTGCTCGGCGCCTTCCAGACCGTCTACCGGGTGATCGGCGACGACCTGGACAACGCCGCCCCGGAGTTCCGGGCCGTGGCCCCGCGCGGTCCGGCCGGCATCCACTACGTGTGGTGGGACGACACCATCGTCGCCCCGCTGGCGGCCGGGCTGGGCGAGGACGAGCTGCGGGAGGCTGAGCAACTGCCCGACGGAATCAGGGAGTTGCTGGCCAACATGGACCGGCTCGGGCGTTCGCCCCTCGGGGCGGCGATCCAGTTGCGGGTCGTGGAGACCATCGCGCTGGACATCGCCGTGGCCTTCCGACGGCTGTACGCGAAGGTCTCGGTGGACGGGGAGCGGGTCTTCGGCGAGACCGACCAGTTCGCCTGGATCGATTCCCACATCAAGGCGGAGACGGTGCACGCGGCGCAGGTCAGCGACGACGAGACCGGTATGACGTGGGTGGTCACGGACGCGGCGCAGGCCGCCGAGTTCCTCACCCTGGCCAGGGAGTACTCGGAGAACTGGTCCCGGGCCCTCGCGTGTTTCGCCGACTGTCTGACCGGCGCGTCGGCGTCCGCCGGGGCCCCCGGTGCCACGGACTCCGTCGCCGCGGGTGCCTGACCCGCCCGGCGCATGGAGATCGTGGACCGCTACGGCCTGGCGCTCGCTCTGATCGACCCCTCGGAGCTGGCCGAGGAACCCTGGACGAGGACGGACCGGCACATCGACGTCGTCCGGCTGCCCAACCCCCCGGCCGCGACCTGGGACGACCTCGCGCGCCGGGGTTTCGTCCGCAAGCCGTCGCTCCTGACCTGGGTGGCCGAACTGGGCCCGGACGAGGACGGCTTCCTCGCGGGCCTGGACCGCTCGTCCCGTCAGACCGTCCGGCGCGCCCAGCGCCAGGCGGCCGCCGCCGGCGTGCGCGAGACGGTCGAGGACCCGGTGACACCGGCCACCCTCGACCGGTTCCTCACGCTCTACCAGGACCGGGTGGCCGACATGCGGTTCGGCGTCCCGTTCGCGCTCGACCACCGGGACGCCGTCCTGCACGGGCCGCGCAAGTTCTTCGGGGTCTTCGCGTACGACGGGGAGGAGCTGGTCGGCGGCTGTCTCGCCCTCGAATGCCCGGCGGTGAACACGCTGGTGCTCCGGTTCTCCGCGGTGAGCGCGGCGTACCGGCGCTCCAGCCTGCCCCGCGTCGTCTACTTCTCCGTGCTGCGGGCGGCGCGCGCCCGGGGCTACGGCCGGGCGACGCTGGGCAACGAGCCGAATCTGATGGGGCATCTGACGCAGCCGGGGCTGCTCCGCTTCAAGACCGGGCTGGGATTCCGCGCGGTTCCCTCGCACGAGTGCGCCGACCCCCAGCCCTCCGACGAGGCCGACCTCGTACTGCGGCTGACGGCCCTCAATGATCCGACGCTCATCCTCGGGTACGCCGGGCGGCGCCTCGCGGCGCATCTGATCAGCGAGAAGCCGATGGAGACGGCCGAGGCCCAGCTCTACACCGCGCCGTTCCTGGACCCGGGGACCGTCCAGCACCGACCGGCGTGGCCGGACTGAACCACCGGCCCACGCGCACGGTTCAGTCCCGACAGCCTGAGCCCTGGTGGCCCCGGGGCTCAGGCGACGGGCACGACGGGTGCGGCCATCCGGTCGGGGTCCCCGCCGATCAGGGAGTCCCGTACGAGACGGCCGATCTCGTGCGGGCTGCCCAGCTCGACGGCGCTCACCGTGTCCAGCCGGGCCCGGTGCTCCTCCGTGAGCGTGACGTCGAGCGAGGTGAGGTACTCCTCCAGCTGGTCCACGCCGCGCGGGCCGATCACGGGCACGAACGCGGTAGTCGACCGTGCCGCACGGTCGCGCAGCCAGGCGAGCGCCACCTGCGGCGCCGAGAGCCCCGTCTCCTCGGCCACCGCGAGGACGGTGTTCACGACCGCCTCGATCCGGTCGGTGTCGTTGCGCGGGTGACGGCGGTTCTCGTCGCTGACCCAGCCGGCCTCCGTACGCCGGTACTTGCCGGTGAGGAGTCCGCCGCCCAGCGGTGACCACAGGGCCGCGCCGAGCCCGAGCGCCTCGGCCATGGGCAGCAGTTCCCGCTCGCCGGTGCGGTTGACCAGGTTGTACTCGGTCTGGATGCCGATGACGGGGGCCCAGCCGCGCAGTTCCGCGATCGTCACGCCCCGGGAGACGCGCCAGGCGGGGAAGTTGGAGAGACCGGCGTAGAGGATCTTGCCGGCGCGCACGAGCTGGTCGACGGCGGTGAGGATCTCCTCGGTCGGCGTGAGCGTGTCGGGGAAGTGGGCCCAGTACAGGTCGATGTGGTCGGTCCGCAGGCGCCGCAGGCTGGACTCGACGGACCGGATCATGTTCTTGCGGCTGTTGCCGGTGTCGGAGACGCCGGGACGGACGGAGTCGCTGTTGGTGTACTTCGACGACAGGACGAAGTGGTCGCGGTCGGCGGCGAGGAACTCGCCCAGCAGCTTCTCCGACTCGCCGAACTGGTAGCAGTCGGCGGTGTCGATGAGGGTGCCGCCGGCCTCGGCGAACCGGTCGAAGACCTTGCGCGCCTCCTCCCGTCCCGCACCGTCACCCCGGCGGGCCCACATCAGCCCGGCGGCCTCGGGGTGCGCGCCGACGCCCGTGCCGAAGTTGGCCGTGCCGAGGGCGAACTCCGACACGCGCAGCCCGGTGTTCCGGCCGAAGGTCGTGTAGCGCATGGCTCTCCTGAGTGCTGGCGGGGTACGGAGCTGTGGGCGGGAGGAGGGGGCCGGGGCACGGTGTGCCCGGAGTCAGGCGGTGGTCTTCGCCTCGACCCAGTCGAAGACGCCGCCGAGGACCTGGCGGTGCTGCTCCCTGCCCAGCATGGAGAGATAGCCCGGGACCGGATTGACCTCCAGGACCACATAGCCGTCCGGGGCGGGGAGGATGTCGAGGCCGGCCAGGGTGATGCCCATGGCGCGGGTGGCGCTGAGCGACAGCTCGACGAGGTCGTCGGGGGCGTCGAAGCGCTCGAAGGTGGCGCCCTCCATGGTCTTGCAGCGCCAGGAGCCCGGCGCCGGCAGCTTGAGCATGTTGATGGGGGTGGCCTCCCCCGCGACGGTGATCCGGTACTCGCCGCCCGACGTCGGGTAGAAGCGCTGGCACACCAGGGTCGGGTAGCGGGAGAGCAGTTCCTCGGCGACGGCCTTGTCGGCCGCGAAGTCGGCGACGCGCTCCACGTCGGTGCCGCGATAGCCGAAGGAGGGCTTGAGGATGACCGCGCCCCACTCCTCCCAGGCCTCCTCGACGTCCGCGAGCGAGGTGGCCGAGCGGGTGGGCGGTACGGGCAGGCCCGCCGCGGCCAGGCGCTGGGCCATCAGGAACTTGCTGTATCCCGTGACCCACACGTCCGCCGGGTCGAAGAGCCGCAGACCGGGGACGTTGCTGAGCATCGTCAGCCGCTCGACGCGGTCCTGCCAGTCGTCCCCGTACAGCTTGGAGCGGTTGATGACGGCGTCGAAGGCCTCGGCGGGCTCCCCGCCCAGGGTGAGCGTCACACCGGACGGCCCGGGGCGATAGGCGAGTTCCTCCAGGGTGAAGAACGACATTTCATGCCCGCGCTCCCGACCGTACTCCACCAGGCTTATGCCATCGGGATCGATTCCCGAATAGTCCCAGCCGAGCAGGCCTATCTTCACCGTGCCTCCAGTGCGCGCGTGCATTGCCGTGGACAGAGCGGACGCCGTCGCAGCCTCACTCTCGCCGCAGCCGCCTGTCAAGTGCTTTATCTCCGAGGCCCATTGAACGCGGATCGCCGCAATCGTGGACACGGCACGCTTCTGAACGAACAGTGAGGACGCCGTGTGTTTGATAAACAGAATCGGATTTCCCCGTTCCGCCTACCGTGGCCTTCCGTCATCCTCTAGGCTCGGCCACCGGATTCGTGCTCAAGCATCAATGTCGAAGTACGAAGAGCGGGGGCGCTTCAGTGGGTAAATGGGACACGCTGGTTATTCCCGGACCGGAGACGGCCGCGAAATACCGGGCGGCCGGCTGGTGGCGAGAGGAAACGTTTCTGGCCGACTTGGCCGAAGCTGTTCGCACCAGACCCGGGCATCCCGCCGTCATCGCCTACGAGGGCCGCGACCTCACCAAGCTGGTGACCTACGCCGAACTGGCCGAGCTGGTCGAGCGGTTCGCCGCCGCGCTCACCGAACTCGGCGTCACCACGGGCGACGTGGTCGCGCTCTACCTGCCGAACCGCTGGATCCTGACCCCCCTGTACCTGGCCTGCCACCGGGTGGGGGCCGTCGCCTGCCCGGTGATCCCCGCACTGGACGTACGTGAACTGGCCCAGGTGCTCGAGGAGAGTGCCGCGCGGGTCTGTGTCACCGTCGACCGCTTCAACGACATCGACTACGGCGCGCGACTCGCCGAGGCCGCTCCCCCGTCCCTCGCCCACCGGGTCGTGGTGGGCGACGCCGCCGCCACGGGCGCGGTCGACTTCGACGCGTTCTTCGTCCGCACGCCGTGGGAGGAGCGGCACGACGTCGACACGGCGCGGCGCTCGGGCCCCGACGATCCGGCCCTGCTGCTCTACACCTCCGGCACCACCGGCCGGATGAAGGGCGTCGTGCACAGCCAGAACACCCTGCACGCGGCGGTACTCGCGGTGTCCGAGCCGCACCGGCTCACCCGGGACGACGTCATCTCCATCCCCAACTTCGCCACGCACATGGCCGGGCTGACCTACGCCTGCTACATGCCGCTGCTGCTGCACGGGACCTGCGTGATGCAGGAGGCCAACCGGGACATGGAGCTGCTGCTCGACATCGTCGCCGCCCACCGTGTCACCTGGGCCTACGCGTCACCGGCGTACCTCGTGGACCTGCTGGACGCGCAGCGCAAGGAGCCCCGCGACACCTCCAGCGTCGTACAGATCGTGTCCGGCTCCGCCCCCATCGACCCGGGGCTGATCGCCCAGGTCCGCGAGGTCTTCGACATCCCGGTGCGCGCGCTGTGGGGCATGACCGAGAACGGGGCCGTCACCGTGACCCGGGACGACGACCCGGAGGGCTGGGCGGGACACAGCGACGGCCGCGCGGAGCCGTGGATGGAACTGCGGATCGCCGTCGAGGAGGACGGCGGCTCCGGACGGCTGCTGGTGCGCGGCGCCTCGCAGTGCCTCGGCTACCTGGGCCGGCGCGAGGCCTACGAGGCGTGCCTCGACGAGGACGGCTGGTTCGACACCAGCGATCTGGCCCGGGACGACGGCCGGGGCGGCATCCGTATCGTCGGCCGCAGTGTCGACCAGATCACCCGGGGCAGCGGCCAGAAGGTCTCCACCCTGGAGGTCGAGGCCGTACTGACCCGGCACCCGGCCGTCAAGGAGGTCGCGCTCGTCGGCTACCCCGATCCGCGGGTCCCCGGCGGCGAGTTGGTGTGCGCCGTGATCGTGCCCGAGGGCGAGCCGCCCACCCTGGCCACACTGCACGGACACCTCGCGGACCAGCGGATGGCGGAGGTCCTCTGGCCCGACCGGGTGCAGTTCGTCTGGGAGCTGCCCAAGAACTCGCTGGGCAAGGTGTTGCGGCACCCGCTGCGCGAACGTCTCGAGATCGAATACGCCGTCCGCCGATGACGGCGTCCGCGCGGACCGCCGCCGACGCCTCGAAGTCCCCGGGGGAGGACCACGGCAACCGGCGGCGGTCGGTCGCGCTCGCGGTGATCTCCTCGGCGCAGCTGATGTTCCTGTTGGACGCGACCATCGTCAACGTGGCGCTGCCCGACATCCAGAGGTCGTTGCGCCTGGACGGATCGGACCTGGAGTGGGTCGTGGCCTCGTACTCGATCGCCTTCGGCGGCCTGCTGATGCTGGGCGGACGGGCCGGGGACATCCTCGGCAGACGGCGCGTGTTCATGACCGGCGTGGCGCTCTTCACCGTCGCCTCGCTGCTCGGCGGATTCGCCTCCGAGGCCTGGCTGCTGACCGTCTGCCGCACGGCGCAGGGGGTGGGCGCCGCCGCGGCCTCGCCCGCCGCGCTGTCGCTGATCGCGGTGACCTTCCCGGAGGGTCCGGGACGCAACCGGGCCGTGGGCTGGTACACGGCGGTGGCGACGGCGGGCGGGGGTGTGGGGCTGCTGGCCGGCGGGCTGATCACCGTCCATCTGTCCTGGCGCTGGGTGATGTTCGTCAACGTGCCGCTCGGCGCGGTGATCCTCGCCGTCGGCGCCGGGGTGCTGCGCGAGACGCCCCGCACACGCGGCGCGTTCGACGTCCTCGGGGCGGTGACGGGCACCCTCGCCGCGCTGCTGCTGTGCTTCGGACTGATCGACGGCGCCTCGGGCGGCGGCAACTGGTCCTCGCCGGTGGTGCTGGGCGCGCTCGGCGCGGCGGCAGTCCTGCTGCCCGTGTTCGTTGTCGTCGAGCGGCGCAGCGCCCAACCCCTGGTTCCCTTACGGTTGTTCGCCGATCGGACCCGGCTGGGCACCTATGTCGTGACGGCGCTCATCAGCACGGCCGTCTTCGGCATCTTCTTCTTCCTCACTCTCTTCCTCCAACAGGTCTGGGACTACAGCCCGTTGCGCACGGCGCTCGTCTATCTGCCGCTGACGTGTCTGCTGATCGTCGGGGCCAGGGCCGGCTCCCCGCTCCTCGCGCTCTTCGGCACCCGGGCCGTGGTCTGCGGCGGTCTGCTGGTGGCCACCACCGGGATCCTGTGGCTGTCGAGGATCGGCGACTCCGGCGGCTACACCACCGGAATGCTCGTGCCGACGGTGCTGACCTACGCGGGGCTGGGCGTGACCGGGGTGCCGCTGACCCTGGCCGCGCTCTCGAAGGTCGCCGACGAGGACTCGGGCGCGGCGTCCGGACTGGTCAACATGGCCCGGCAGATCGGCGGTGCGACCGGTCTCGCCGTGCTCGGGGCGGTCGCTTGGTCGTCCGGGGCCGGGGCGTCCGGCGGGTCAGGGGCGGGACTGTCCGCGGGGGTCGCCCGGGGCTTCGCCGTGGCGGGCTGCCTCACCCTGCTGGCGCTGTGCGTGGCGGCCGTCACCCTGCCCCGGAAGGGCCGGTGAGCGGCGTGCGGGAGTCGGACGTCCTGATCGTCGGGGGAGGGATCGCGGGCGCCTCGGCCGGCTACTTCCTGGGCCGGGCCGGTGGCCGGGTGACCCTGCTGGAGGCGGAGAGCGCTCCGGGCACGCACGCCACCGGCCGGTCGGCGGCGCTCTTCTCCGAGTACTACGGGAACGCCGTCGTACGGGAGTTGACCAGGGCCTCCCGCGCCTTCTACGAGACTCCCCCGGCGGGGTTCTCGCCCGTCGCGGAGCTGCTGCGCCCGCGCGGTGTCCTCGCTCTCGGGACGCCGGGCACCGGGCGGGAGTTCGACGCCGCGAAGGCCTCCGGCGCGGGCGCCCCGCAGCCCGTGGTCGAGCTGAACCGCGACCGGGCGCTCGCCCTGTGCCCGGCACTGCGGCCCGACGCCTTCGCCCGTGCGCTGTACAAGCCGGGGGCCCGCGACATCGACACGGACGCCGTGCTCCAGGGCTTTCTGCGCGGTCTGAAGGTAACCGGCGGGACCGTCGTGACGGGCGCGCGGGTGCACGCGCTGACCCGGCGCACGGGACGGTGGCACGCGGCGACGTCGGCCGGGGAGTTCTCCGCGCCGGTCGTGGTCGACGCGGCGGGCGCCTGGGCCGACCAGGTCGCGAAGTCGGCGGGCGTCACCCCCCAGGGCCTGGTGGCATACCGCCGCACGGCGGCGCTCGTCTCCCTGCCGAGGGAGCTGGCGTCGACGGGCAGCTCGGCGGTCAGTGTGGCGGGCTGGCCGATGGTCGCCGATGTGGCGGAGACGTTCTACGCCCGTCCCGAGTCCGGGGGGCTTCTGATCTCGCCCGCCGATGCCACGCCCGTCCCGCCCGGTGACGTGCGGCCCGACGAGGGTGACGTGGCGCTGGCCCTCGACCGGTTCCGGGCGGTGGTGGACCTGCCGGTCCGGCACGTCCGCCGTGCCTGGGCCGGGCTGCGCAGCTCGGCACCCGACGACACCCCCGTGATCGGCCCCGACCCGGAGGCGCCCGGCTTCTGCTGGCTCGCCGGGCTCGGCGGCCACGGGATCCAGACAGCTCCCGCGGCGGGCGCCCTGCTCGCCGCGCTCATCGCCGGGAACGAGCCGCCGCCCGGCCTCACCGGGGCCGTCGCGGGCACCACCCCCGCCCGCGTCGGCCGGTCGTGAACAGCCATCTCTCTGGCGCCCCCACCCACATCAGCATCAGCAGAGAGCTCGGAGGATATGTCGGAAACGAACTGGCAGGTCGCCGGCGCGGAGGTCGACCACGGACCGTACCGTCCGGTGGCGACCCTCATCGAGGAGCAGGCCGACCGCACCCCGGAGCGTACCGCCCTCGTCCACCGGGGCGAGACCGAGACGGCCCTGACCTACGCGGAGTTCGACGCGCTCGCCAACGGGCTGGCCACGGAGCTGACGTCGGCCGGTGTGCGCGAGGGCGACCTCGTCCCGCTGATGATCGGCAACAGTGTCGAACTCCCGCTGTGCATGGTGGCCCTGATGAAACTGGGCGCGGTGTTCGTGCCCTGTGACCCGGCCTGGCCGGAGGAGCGGCTGCGCACGGTCCTGAAGGTGCTCGATCCCCCGCTGTCCCTGACCACGGGTTCCCTCGTCCCCACGGACGGGAGGTCCCGTGTCGTCTCCCATCGGACCGTCGTCCCGAGCACCGTGCGCCCCACACTGCGGCCCGCTCCGGACCGTCCGGTGTACGGCGTCTTCACCTCCGGCACCACCGGCGTCCCGAAGTGCGCCGTCAATCTGCACGGCGGGCTGACCAACCGGTTCCGCTTCATGTCCCGCTATTTCGCCGCCACCGGGGACGAGGTGGTGCTGCAGAACAGCCGCCACACCTTCGACTCCGCCATCTGGCAGTTGCTGTGGCCCCTGACGACGGGCGGCCGCACGATCGTCCCGGAGCAGGGCGAGTTCCTCGATCTGGAACGGACCGTGGACACCATCGCCCGGTACGGGGTGACCGTCACCGACTTCGTACCGGCGATCCTCGGCATGCTGGTCGCCCTGCTGGAGGCCGAACCGGAGCACGTCGCACGGATCGCCTCACTGCGCGATCTGGTGGTCGGCGGCGAGGAGATCATCCCGCACGCCGTGCACCGGCTCAGGGAACTGGTGCCGGGACTCGGGATCACGAACGGCTACGGGCCGTCCGAGGCCAGCATCGGGATGGTCTTCCACCGCGTCGACGGCACGGAGGGCGACCACATCCCGCTCGGGCGGCCCATCGACAACTGCTACGCCCTCATCGACGGAGCGGATGCCGACGGCGTCGGGGAGATCCTCGTCGGAGGCGCGTGTCTGGGCGCCGGATACCTCGGCGAACCGGAGCTCACCGCCGAGGCGTTCGTCCCCCACCCCTTCCCCGGCGTCCCCGGCGAGCGGCTGTACCGCACCGGCGACCTCGGACGGTTCGACGACTCGGGGCTGCTGCGCTTCGTCGGCCGCCGGGACCGGCAGGCCCAGGTCGACGGCGTACGGATCGAGCTCCGGGAGATCGAGACGACCGCCGAGTCCTGTCCCGGCGTCATCCAGGCCAAGGCGCTGACGCTACGGCGGTCCGGCCGAACCCGTCTGGTGGTCGCCGCGGCGGCCGAGGAGGGTACGACCCCGGCCGCCCTGCGCGGGCATCTGGCGTCCTTGCTGCCGCGCGTGCAGGTGCCGCGGCACTGTTTCGTCCTCCAGGCGCTGCCGCTCACCGACAACGGCAAGGTCGACCTGCGGGCGCTGCGGACCATCGTGGAGGAGAAACTCGGGTCCGGCACGGGGACCGGCACCGGCTCGGAGACGGGCCCCGGGACAGGGGCCGGCGCCGGTACGGGGGCGGAGCCCGACGCGACGACGGGTGCCGGCGCCACGACGGGTGCCAGCGCCGGTGGCGACGCCGGGCTCACCCCTGCCGAACGCGTCGCCGAGGTCATGGGCGTGGTGCTCGACCGGCCCGGCTTCGGTGTGCGTGACGACTTCCTCGACCACGGCGGGGACTCCCTGACCGCGCTCACCGCGGCGCTGCGCCTCCGGGAGACGCTGGGTGCGCGCGTCGGCATCTCCGACCTCTACGCGTACCGCACCCCGGCGGCGCTCGCCGCCGCCGTGCCCGGTGGCGGCGCCACGGTCCTCTCCGCCGGGGACGAGGCGGAGCTGATGGAGCGCGACGCCGATCTGCCGGAGGAACTGGCGGCGCTGGCCCGCCGGGCCGCCGGCACCCGCCCGGTCGTGCCGCCGCGCACGGTGCTGGTCACGGGGGCCACCGGCTTCGTGGGCGCCAGGGCCGTGCACGCGCTGCTGGCGGCCACCGAGGCCCGGGTGGTGTGCGTGGTGCGGGCCCGCGACGACGCACACGCCCGGCTCCGGCTCCGCGAGGCCCTGGGCGCGCAGGGGCTGTGGGACGAGTCCCTGGCCGGGCGGCTCGACGCCCGGCGCGGCGACCTCGCCCGGGACAGGTTCGGCTGGACGCGCGAGACGTGGGAGGCGTACGCCGCCCGGTGCGACGCCGTCCTGCACATCGGCGCGCTCGTGAACTTCCTGCTGGACTACCGGGCCCATCGTCCCGCCAATGTGTCCGGCACGACGGAGGTGGTGCGGTTCGCGCTGTCCGGCCGGACCAAGGCGCTGCATCACGTGTCGACCCTCGGTGTGCTCGACCGGGAGGCGTCCTGTGCCCGGGAGCGTGGGCGGGGCCGGCTCGGCGAGGACGTCGATCCCGCGCGGGCGGCGACGCCCACGAGCGGCTACAGCCGTTCCAAGTGGGTCGCGGAGCGGCTGGTGCTCGCGGCCCGGCGGCTCGGCGCGCCGGTCACTCTCTACCGGCTCGGTGAGATCATGCCGGCCGCCGACAACGGCGTACCGAACCCGAAGGCGCTCACGCATCTGCTGCTGTCGGCGTTCCGACGGCTGGGTCTGCGCCCGGACGTACCGATGCGGTCGGACTACACGCCGGTGGACGAGGCGGTCGCGCGGCTGGTCGCCGGGCTCGCGGAGCCGGCCGGGGGCGCGGTCCACCATGTGTTCCGGGACGGCGGCGCGGACTTCACCTCGTTCGCTCTCACGGAGGGCGAACGGACCGTTCCCGTAAGGGAGTTCATGGCGGCACTGCGCGCCGCCGCAGCCGAGGACGTGGGCTCGGAGGCGGCCGTGCTGGACGCCGTGCTGACCCTGCTGCCAACGTCCGGGCCCGACGGCACACCGGATTTCGGGCGGCTGCTGACCGACAACCCCGTCCTGTTCACCCGTGAGGCGTGTACGGCGCTCGACGCCCGGCACGGCCTACGGGAAGGGCCGCTGGAAGCGGCCCTCGCGGCCTACCGCACCACCCTCACCCAGTGATTCGAGAGGACTACATGCACCAGCGCACCATGGGCCGGCTCGGCTGGCGGATCAGCGAGATCGGCTACGGCATGTGGGGCATCGGCGGCGGCCCCGGCGGCTTCACCGGCTGGGACTACGACACGGCGCCCCACTGTCTGGACCTGGCGGTGGAGGAGGGCTGCACCTTCTTCGACACCGCCTGGGTCTACGGCCGGGGCGTCAGCGAACGCATGCTCGGCGCCCTGCTGCGCCGGCACCCCGACCGTCGCCTGTACGTCGCCACCAAGGTCCCGCCGCTCAACCGCGAGTGGCCGCCGCGCCCGCAGGACACCCTCGACGACGTCTTCCCGCCCGACCACGTCCGCGAGTACGTCCACCGCAGTCTGGAGAACCTCGGCACCGACCGCATCGACCTGCTCCAGTTCCATGTCTGGGAGGACCGCTGGAGCGACGACGAGCGCTGGCAGCGGGTGATCTCCGACCTCAAGGCCGAGGGTGTGATCGAAGGCTTCGGCCTCAGCGTCAACCGCTGGGAGCCGGCCAACTGCCTGCGGGCGATCGACACCGGGCTCGTCGACGTCGTCCAGGTCATCTACAACATCTTCGACCAGGCCCCGGAGGACGAGCTGTTCGAGCGGGCGTTGCGCGACGACATCGGCATCATCGCCCGCGTCCCCTTCGACGAGGGCGGCCTCACCGGCCGGCTGACCCGGGACACGACGTTCCCCGAGGAGGACTGGCGTGCCGTCTACTTCGGCCCGGAGAACCTCGGCCCGACCGTCGAGCGCGCCGAACTCCTCAAGAAGGTCCTCCCCGAGGGCGTCACGCTGCCCGAACTCGCGCTCCGCTTCATCCTGCACCACCCCGCCGTGAGCACGGTCATCCCCGGCATGCGCACACCCGAGCACACGCGCGCCAACCTCGCCGTCTCCGGCGCCCCACCGCTCGACCCGGCGCTGCTGGCGGAGTTGCGCGCACACCGCTGGGACCGGCGGCCCACGGCATGGTCGATGTGACCGGGGCCCCGCCCTCGCGCCAGGCCCCCGGACCCGTCCCACGCCCCACCGTCATCGCGCTGTGGGCGCACCCGAGAGCGGTCTCCACGGCCTTCCTCCGCATGATGATCGAGCGCGGTGACGTGACCGTCGTGCACGAGCCCCTGGTCCTGCTCACCGACCACGGCGAGGTGTCCGTCCCGGACCCGGACGGGGGTACGGCGACGCTGCGCGACCCCGGTGCGCTGCTGGCCCACCTCGCACGTCTCGGCGCCCGGCGGACCGTGTTCTTCAAGGACACCCTGGAGTACCACCACCAGCATCTCTTCGACCGACCGGAGCTGATCGCCGACTTCGAGCACACCTTCATCGTCCGCCATCCGGCCCGCACCATCGCCTCGCACCACGCGATCAAGCCCGAGCTGGCCTGCCGGGAGATCGGTTACGAGCATCAGCACGCCCTGTTCGAGCTGGCCTGGAAGATCACCGGCCGGCGTCCGGTGGTCATCACCGCCGAACGCCTGCTCGCCGACCCGGCGGAGGTCGTCGCGGCCTACTGCGAGCGGGTGGGTCTGCCGTTCCTGCCCGAGTCGTTGAACTGGCGGCCCGGCGAACGGTCCGAGTGGCGCCAGAACCGCCGTTGGCACCTCGACGCCATCGCCAGCGCCGGGTTCCACGCCCCGGAGAAGGAGTACACCGCCACGGTCGACAACGACGCACGGCTGCGCGGCTACTACGAGCACCATCTCCCGTACTACGAGCGTCTGGTCGAGCACGCGCTCTGACGTGCGCACCGGATGCCACCCACCCCATCGGCTCCACGATCCCGAGGACGTACACCCGGATGACGACGACCGCTGATACGACGACCACCGGCACGACGGCCGCCATCGGTACGACGGCCACCGCCTCCCCGGGCGAGCGGTTCGCCCGGGCCTTCGCCGAGGACCCGGAGAAGGCCGAGGTCCGGTTCGACCACACGATCACCGACTCCTTCCAGCCGGGGAAGGACCGGCCGCGGCTGACCGCACGCAATCTGTTCAAGAAGCAGCGCGTCACGAGTGAGACCGTCCGGTCGTGGTTCGAGACCCGGCCGGCTACGCCGAGCGCGTCCGGCGGGCTGCGGGAGAGCGCGTACCGGTTCGAGGCGGCCACCTACGGAGTCCGGCCGATCACGGCGTGGGTGCAGATCCCCGACGCTCTCGGTGAACAGCCCGACGCGCTGGCCCAGTTCATCGACCACCGGCTCATGGTCCGGCTCGGCACGGCGGAGAACCGCGCCCTGACCCTCGACGTGGTGGACCACCCGGACGTCGCGACCCTGCCGTACACCGGTTCCTATGCCGCCGGGGTCCTCGCCGCGTTCAACGAGATAGAGCAGCAGGGCGGCACCGGCCACGCCCTGATGATCAACCCCCAGGACTACTACGGGGAGTTGGTGGGCGCCGGCAGTCTGCTGGCCGACCTCGCCCGTGAGCAGGTGATGGTCTGCCGCCACCGCCATGTCGCTCCCGGCTCCGCGCTGGTCGGCGACTTCGCCATGGCCGCCCGCCTGCTGGACGCCGGCCGCTCGGTGATCAAGGTCGCGGAAGCCCCGCCCGGCCTCTTCGAGCGACCGGGCACGGCCGTGTGCGCCGAGGTCCACGAGAGCGTGGCCGTGCAGCAGCCGACCCACTTCTTCCACGCGGTACGCGCCTGAGCGGGGCACCGCACGGGAGTCGAGGTCGCCGAGGCGCGCGGGCCCGGCCCGCGCCCGTACACCTGACGCACCTGTGGGGTGCGGCGGACGTGAGCCCTCGTCCGCCGCGCCCCGTCAGTTGACCTCCCGGGGCCGTCCGGCCCAGTACGGCTCGCGCAGTTTGAACTTCTGGACCTTTCCGGTCGCCGTCCGAGGAATGGTCTCCCGGAACTCCACACTCGTCGGGGCCTTGTACCCGGCGAGGCGTTCCTTGCAGTACGCGATGATCTCGGCCTCGCTCACGGCCGCTCCCCCGGCCCGCACGACCAGCGCCTTGATCGTCTCGCCCCATTTCGTGTCCGGCACCCCGATGACCGCGACCTCGGCGACCCCCGGGTGGCTGAAGATCGTGTCCTCCACCTCGATGGACGACACGTTCTCGCCGCCGGTGATGATGACGTCCTTCTTCCGGTCCGAGATCGTCAGATGTCCGTCGACGGGGTCCAGGGTCCCGCCGTCGCCCGTGTGGAACCAGCCGTCCTCCAGCACGGCGGCGGTCTCCTCGGGCTTCTCCCAGTACCCGTCCAGGACCACGTTCGAGCGCGCCAACACCTCACCGGAGTCCGCGACTTGGAGCTTCACCCCGAGCGCCGGCAGACCCGCGCGCGACAGCTTCCGCGCCCGCTCCTCACCCCGCAGGGCGTCGTCCCCGGGCCGCGCACGGTTGAACGTCAGCAGGGGCGAGGTCTCCGTCAGGCCGTAGATCTGGGTGAACTCCCAGCCCAGTTCCTCCTCGACGCGCTGGATCATCCGGCTCGGCGGCGGCGCTCCCGCGCACACGATCCGCACCCGGTCGCGCCCCGGCACCGGCCCTTCCCAGCCGGTCGCCGCGTCGAGGACCGCGTTCCACACCGCCGGCGCGCCGCACATCAGCGTCACCCCGTGTTCGTCCACCCGGCGCAGGATCTCGGTGCCGTCGACCTTGCGCAGCACCACCTGCCGGGCGCCGAGCCCGGCCATCACGAACGGCATCCCCCACCCGTTGCAGTGGAACATCGGCAACGTGTGCAGATACACGTCCCGCTCCCAGGCCCGCGTGTGCAGGCCGAAGGTCAGCCCGTTCACCCAGATGTTGCGGTGCGTGAGCTGAACTCCCTTGGGGCGCGCGGTCGTTCCCGAGGTGTAGTTGATCGTCGCGGTGGCGTCCTCGTCCGGGTGCGACCAGGGCCTCGGCGCCACCCCGAACCGCATCAGCCCGGTGTCCGTCTCCTCCCCCAGGGTGAACCGGTGCGCCACCTTGACGTCGGCGACCGTGTCCCGCACCTCGGGGTCGACCAGCAGCACGGAGGCGCCGCTCTGGCGCACCACGTACTCGATCTCCTCCGCCTTCAGCCGGAAGTTGACCGGCACGCAGATCCGCCCACTCATCGGCACCGCGAACAGCAACTCCAGCAGGCGGGCCGAGTTGTGGCTGACCACCGCCACCCGCTCGCCCTCCCCCACCCCGAGCGCGTCCAGTCCCGCCTGCCAGGCCCGTACCCGTTCGCCGAGTCGTCCGTACGTCGACGGCGCCACCGGCGCCGCGGGCTGACTCGGTTCGTCGATCACCCCGGGACTGTCGGCGAAACCCGCCTCCGCCCGGTCCAGGAAGTCGGCCACCGTCATCGGAACACGCATGTGTCTCCCCACTCGCCCTGTCCGCACGCCGCATACGCCATGCCTCATGTCTCCTACGAGTTGTTACTCCCCTACCGAGCGCGTGCGCCACTGGCCGGTCACCCGATCGAGTAGGGCCGCTCCGCGCGTTTTGTCATGTGGGTGGCTAGAACTCTGGGGCGCGCTGGTTCACGGTGGTTCCTCCTGGCCGCCCGATCCGCCCGGAGGGATCCAGCAGTGAGACGAAGGCGATTTGTGGCAGGGACCATCGGAGTCCTGTCAGGGACGGCGCTCGGCCCCTCCGCGTCCCGGGCCGACGTACCGGCGGCCCGCACAGGGGACCGACGGACCGTACCGGCGCCCTGGGCGCGGGACTGGCAGGCCGTGCCGACATCCGGCAGTGTCCCCGCCGCGCAACTGCGGCGCGTCGCCGCCGCCGGCCCGCGCCTGGCCTGGGCCGTGGGCGAGGAGAACCTGGGCGCGCAGACCCAGCAGCAGGCGCTGTCCATGGTGTGGAACGGGAGCGTCTGGACGAAGTCCGACCTGTCGCACCTCACGCACACGAGGATCGTCGATGTCGCCGGTGTCCGCTCGTCCGCGGCGTGGGCCGTGGGCCATCCCACCGGCGACGGCAGCCCCCTGCTGCGCTGGGACGGCACCACGTGGCGCGAGGCCGACTTCCCCGGCCGGGGCGAGCCGGACGTCCGGCTCACCTCGGTGGCGGTCGGCCGCGACCGGCAGGTGTGGGTCTGTGGGACCCGGGACGGCGCCGCCCGTCTGCTGCACGGCCAGGGGCGGCGGTGGCGCTGGCTGGACCCGCTGCCCGTCGAGAGTGTGAACCTCTGGCGGGTCGTCGTGCGCCGGCCGGGCGAGGTGTGGGTCTGCGGAGACCGGTCGAACGGCGGCGGCTGGTCGGGCCTCGTGGCCCGCTGGGACGGTGCGTGGACGACGCTCCCCCCGATCGCGGGCCTACGGCTCGGCATCGCCGACGTGCACGCCGCCGGTCCGGACGACGTGTGGGCGGTGGGCACCGAGGCCGGTGTCGGCGGGCCGATCGGCCGTCCCGGCAACCCCGCGCTGAGCCACTGGGACGGCACGGCCTGGACCCGGCTGGAACCCGGCTTCACCCTCGGGTCGCTCACCGGGATAGCGGGCGACGCGCGGGGCCGCGCAGCATGGATCTCGGGCTGGAACTTCTCGGACCAGAGCCGCAGTACGTATCTGCGCCGGGACGGCGACACCTGGACGCTCGCCCGGGGCCCGGCGGGCCCGGCCTCGGGGCCCTACCTCAATGACGTGACGTCCGTTCCGGGCACCCGGGGGTTCTGGTCGGTGGGCATGACGCGATCCGCCCCGTATCCGCCGACCGAGGCATACAGCGAGCACCTCGGGGCCTGAGCGGCGGCGGACTCCGGATCGCGCCTCGCGGCGACGCCGGGGAGGATCGGGTGGGGCGGCGACCTCGTGGGGAGCCGCCCGCCACCTGTCCCTCGTGTGCGGAGGTTCGCCATGACCGCGTTCGACGACTCGCCGGGCGGTGGGCACGATGGCGGGCGCCACCGCGGGAGGTACAGCGGGCGGTACGGCGAGGCCGTCTTCCGTCCGGAACAGGCCGACGAGGGCGAGCGGATCGACTTCGGTGCCCTCGCCTACGACGACATCACCCTGACGTCCCGGAGACCGACATCTCCGCCCCGTCGTTCGCCCCCGGCCGGTTCCGGCTCGTCCACGCGCGCTTCGTGCTGATGCACCTCGCCGAGCACGACAGACTGATCGCAGCTCTGGCCGAACTCGTCGCACCCGGTGGGGTGTTGGTGCTCAGCGACGCGATCGACCTGACGAGCGAACTGACGAGCGAACTGACGAGCGACTGGACGCCCGACACGCCGTACAGCGTGGCGATGCGGGCGATGTGGGAGAGGCTGCGGGACAGCATCGGCACGGATGTCTGCGCGGCGGTGTCGGCCGGCAGTGCCGTCGGCCCGACTCTCGCGACCATCATGTGCCGGCAGTGAGCGGTACCGGGAATGTGCCTACCGCCGACGTTTCGCGGATCGGTGAGTAACATCCGCACACAGCACGTTCGTTGTCGGGAAGGGAACCGCCATGACCGAGACTCCGTCCGAGTCGACCGACCTCAAGACGCAGTACACCGCCCAGGTCGCCGCCGACCTCGAGCGCAACGCCAAGGAACAGGAGCGGCTCATCGGGGAGATCGACGCTCTGCAGGAGCAACTCCTCAGTCTGCGGCAGGACCACGCCGTGCTGGTGAACATGCAGCAGGCTCTGGGCGTCGCGGCATCGGCCGCCGCGCCCGTGGCCGAGGAGGTCGCGTCGCCCTCCGTGCCCCGACAGAAGACCGTCTCCACCCCGGGAGCCGGCAAGCGCACCCGGGCGAAGAAGGCCGAGCCCCCGCAGGACGGCAAGCGGACGAAGAAGTCGACCGCCACGAAGCCCACCACCGCCAAGAGCGCGGCCGCTTCCACGACCACGAAGACCGCGACCGCGACCGCGAAGGCCCCGACGGACGCGAAGGCCACAACCACCAAGGGCGGGACCGCCAAGGCCACGACCGCCAAGTCCGGAGAAGGCAAGGCCACGACCGCCAAGACGGCGGCCACCAAGACGGCGGCCAAGACGGCGGCCACCAAGAGCGCGGCCGCCGAGAAGGCGCAGCCCACCCTCGTCGAACTCATCCGCCGACACCTCACCGAGCAGAGCGAACCACGCTCCGCGGCCGAGGTCGCCACCGCGCTCACCCAGGCCCACCCGGACCGCCGTATCCAGACCAACGTCGTGCGCACGACCCTCGAAGGGCTCGTGGCCAAGAGCAACGCACAGCGGGTCAAGCAGGGATCCTCCGTGTACTACACGGGTCCCGACGCCCCGGAGCCGGCCGTCCCGCCGCAGTCCTCCTCCGAGCCCGCGCAGGCGGCCGACTGAGGCCGGTCCCCTCTCGCCGAGGTTCCTCGGAGCCCGTCTCCACCGCTCGAGCCTCCCACCGAAGAGTGATTCGCTCTCCCCTCAGTTGACGCGGACGATCTTCCAGACCTGGTCGGACCGCTCCCACGTCGGTGTGGACGCGGCGGTGGATTGTCGGAGGCCCGGCGCCGTGGAGCGTGGTGCCGGGCCTCCTGTCCTCCGCCCCTCAGCGCAGGTCTGTGGTGAGCCGGTAGCGGCCCGACGGCAGGCGGTACGAGGACACGCCGTCCGCGTGGCCGAGGAACCGCACGCCGTCCACGCGCGCCAGCGGGGTGCGCCCCTCGCGGACGGCGTCCGCCGAGGCGGCCGGGAGGCGCAGGGTGGCCTCGCTGTTCGCGGGCACGACCGCCTCGTACGCCAGGGTGCGGCCCCCGTCCTCGACCTCCCAGGCGCTGCGGATCTCGCCGTACGGCGACTCGTACGCGGCCGAGACCCGGGTGATCCGCCCGGTGGGGTCGAGATGGGGTCGCAGGAGGAAGGGCCGGAAGCCGGGGCCTTCCGGGTCGGGGGCGATGCCGGCCATGTACGCGTACATCCACTCCATGATCGCGCCGTAGGCGTAGTGGTTGAAGGAGTTCATCCCGACCGGGCCGAAGCCGGCCTCCTCGGAGTAGGAGTTCCAGCGCTCCCAGACCGTGGTGGCGCCGTTCCGCACCGAGAACAGCCAGGACGGCAGCGCGTCCTGGTACAGCAGCGCGTACGCCAGGTCGGCACGGCCCTCGTCGGTGAGGACGGGGGCGAGGACGTTGACGCCGAGGAAGCCGACGGAGAGCGTGTTCTCGGCGTGGTGGACGCGGATGCTGTCCGGGTGCGCCTCCTTGTAGGCCGTGTCGTTGCCGATGTTGTCCGCCAAGTGGCCGACGAGGGCTCGGCGTTGGGCCTCGGTCTCGTAGAAGCCGAGCTTGAGGACCCACAGCAGCGCGCTCTGGCTGTTGTCCTCGGTCCTCTCGTCCGGGTCGGAGCCGGGTTCGATCGGGGAGGCCTTGCCCAGGCCGGACCGCACGGTGACGCGTTCGCCGTCGGTGCTCAGGTACTTGGCGACGAACGCCCGCTTGATGTTCCCGAAGAGCCGCTCGTACTCCTCGGCCTCCGCCGCCCTGCCGGTCGCGCGGGCCATCCTCGCCATCAGCTGGGCGGAGTAGCCGTAGTAGACGTCGCTCATCAGCTGGGCGCTGGTCTTCTGGGGGGCGAGCCAGTCGCCGGTGAGGGAACCCTGGCCGGCGTAGGTGTCGCCGGTCTGCTGCCGGATCCAGTCCAGGTAGCGCGTCATCGAGGGCCAGTTGCGCTCCACGACGGTGGTGTCACCGGTCATCTGCCACACGGTCCACGGCAGGACGACCCCGCAGTCCGCCCAACCGCTGCCGCCGCCGGGAAAGTTGTAGCGTCCGCCGGGGGCGACACCGGTGTACTGCGCCTTGTCCACGCCGTAGATGGTCTGGGAGTCCACGACGGTGTCCTGGAAGTGGCTGAGGAAGACACTCGCGTCGGCGTTGTAGAGGCCGGTGGTGGCGAAGACCTGGGTGTCGCCGGTCCAGCCGAGGCGTTCGTCGCGCTGTGGGCAGTCGGTGGGCACCCAGAAGTAGTTGCCGCGCTGCCCCCAACGGACGTTGTTCGCCAGCTGGTTGACATCCGGATCGTTCGTCGTGACGGTCCCGGTCTCGCGGAGGGCGGAGGTGGCGACCTTGCCGGTCAGCCCGGTGATGGTGACGGTCTCCGACGTCGTGACGGACACGTAGCGGAAGCCGTAGAAGGTCAGTGTGTCCTGATGGGTCTCGCCCTCCGGGTCCCCCTTGAGGATGTACGTGCTGGTGGCTTCGGCGCTGCGGAGGTTGGCCCGGTAGAGCGAGCCCTCGGGGCCGTCCGCGCCGGCGCTGTCGTCGTTGAGCATCTCGCCGAACCGGAACTCGACCCGGGCACCGACCGGTCCGCGCACGCCGTAGCGGGCCACGCCGACCATGTTCTGGCCGAGGTCGAAGACGGCGGTCTCACCGGCGGAGAGGGTGACTTCGGCGGTGGCTGCCCGCGCGGGGTCGGTCACCGTGCGGTCCGGGTCCACGACGACGCGCCCCCGGCCGCCCGGGCTGTCGTCCTCGCCGGTCACTCCGGTGGCGACGGTGACGGACCCCGGCCGTTGGTCCCAGCGGTCGACGAAGCGCGCGCTCTCCCCGGGGTAGGCGATCAGCCGTACGTCCGGGTACCTGTCCTCGAAGGCGACGCGTTCCACGTCCGCCCACGTGCTGTCGTCGAATCCGGGCGCGGTCCAGCCCGTCAGCTCGCGGCGGGCGTCGTAGGTCTGGCCGTCGTAGATGTCGTCGGCCCGGTGGGGGCCGGTGTCGGTGGCCCGCCAGCCGTCGTCCGGGCGGGTGACGACGGTCTGCGTCGTGCCGTCGGTGTACTCGACCAGCAGCTTCGCCTTGACGGCGAGGGCGTTGCCGTCCTGCGCGTAGTAGGTGCTGCCGTCAGAGACCCGGCCGTTGTACCAGCCGTTGCCCAGGACGACCGCGAGCGTGACGTCGGACGCGTGGCGCAGGTGGCGGGTGACGTCGTAGGTCAGGTAGTCGACGCGGGTGTCGTAGTTCGTCCAGCCCGGCGGCAGGAGTTCGAGGGTGGGGGCGCCGTCGTGGTCGACGCTCACCCGCTCCCCGTTGACGTGGGCCTCGTACACGCCGAGGGCCGAGAGGTACAGCCGCGCCTCGCGCACCCGCCGGTGGCCACCGACGTCGAGGGGTGCCTCCTTGCGGAGCATGGGCGCGCCGGCCGAGCCGGGGATCTTCCCCCGCATCCCGATCCACTGGGCGCCGTCCCATCCGGTCACGCCGTCGGTGCTCATCAGGCCGGTCTCGAACACGGAGGTCGCGCTGCCCGCCCGGCGGCCCTCGGCGTCCCATACGGCGACGGACCAGTGGTAGCGGGTCGAGGGCCGCAGCGGCTCGCCCGCGTAGGGGACGGCGACGGAGTCGGCGGAGTGGACCTGTCCGCTGTTCCAGACGTCGGCGTTGCCGGCGGTCAGCCGGGCCTCGGAGCCGGCGACGAGGATCTGGTACGACCCCTGCCGCCAGCCCCGGGTGGCGCATCGCGTGTGCCAGCCGAAACGCGGGTGCTCGGCGTCCACACCGAGGGGTTCGGTGCGGTGTTCCACGGTGAGCCCCCGTACGGGGCCCTCGTGCGGGCGGGCGGAGGGCGCTTCCGCCGCCGCGCTCGTTCCTTCGGCCATGACATTGACTCCTATCGACATGGCACCGGCGGTTCGGTCTCTCGGGTTGTGGTCACGGCTCGCGGGTGGTGAACGTGTGCCGCCCCGAGCCGACGACACGGGCGGGGTGGCCCGGGGCGGGCAACCGGATCTCGGCCGTGGTGTTCGGCGGGAGCTCCACGTCGAGTCGGAAGCGTCCGTCCTCGCGGGTCCAGCGGGCGGACACCACGCCGTACGGGGTGCGATAGCTGCCCTCGGCGTGGGTGAGGTCGCCGACCGGGCGGGGGTCGATGACCAGTTCGCGGTATCCGGCGCCGCCGCGCGCCTGGCGGATGCCGACGACACCGCTGTGGAACCACTCCTCGATCTGCAGCAGGATCATGTGGTTCTTGGAGGCGCCGATGTCCCAGTCCTCCGGAATGGTGGTCAGGCCCCGGGGGTTGGCGGTGGTGGGCGCCATGAAGTGGCCGTAGCTCGGGCCGGTGTCCTCCTGAAGGACGTCCCACAGGAGGTCGTCGTGACCGCCCGCGTGCAGGGCCCTGATGGTGGGGGCGAGCCCGATGGTGCCCCCGCTGAAGTGCGGTCCGCCGCCGAACGGACGGTGGGCGTGGACCAGTTCGACCAGTGCCTGAAGGACCCTGCCGCGCTCGCCGTCGGGTACGAGGCCCTCGTCGAGCGCGAGCGCCTGCGCGGCCTGGGTGGCTCCGGCGGTGCCGCGGTCGCCCTCGGCGGTGTACCGGCCGAGCGCCGTGTTGTAGAAGGCGTCGTTGAACGCGTCCTTGATGTTGGCGGCGAGGTTGCGGTACTCGGCCGCGTCGGCGTCGCGCCCGATCAGGGCGGCCATCCGGGCCATGCGGTCGGCGACCTGGTGGTAGCCCCAGGTGCCGGTGATGCGGCCCGAGGTGTTCTCGTCGGCGATCCAGTCGGCGAGGGCCGCGTCCACGAGGTGGGCATCGGCGCCGGTGCCCGCCTTCCTGGTCCGGATGTAGTTCAGGAACTCCTGCATCCGGGGGTAGTGGCGGCGCATCGTCTGGGTGTCGCCGTACGTCTCGTACGCCAGCCAGGGCACCAGGACGATGCCGTTGCCCCAGTTGATCTCGTCGCCGAACCGGCCGGTGTACCCCCAGTCGTACACGGGGGTCTTCAGCGCCACGTTGCCGATGTCGTCCCCGGCCCGGGACTGGCCCTCGACCAGGTGGCGTTGCATGGTGCGCAGATAGGCCGCGTATCCGAAGGTGCGGTGCACGGCTCCGAAAGGCTGGACGTAGTCGGCGGGGTAGGAGAGCTTCTCCCGGCCGGGGCAGTCCGTGAAGGTGGACATGACGTTGCTCATGATCGAGTAACGGGACATGCGGTGGACGCGGTTGATCCGGTCGTCGGAGGTGCGCAGCGAGCCGGCGTGCGGGACGTCCGCGTGGATCTGCAGGCCGGTCACCGTGTCCAGGGTGGGAACGTAGCCCTCCGGCAGCCCGGTCACCTGGAGCCACTGCATGCCGAAGTAGTGGAACTGCGGATGCCAGCGCTCACCCCGCTCGTCGCCGTACGTCGTGTAGGCGGCGAACAGATCGGTGCCGCGGGCGGGGCCGCCGCCCATGAGCGACGCCTGGTCGACGGTGCCGTCGGCCTTCAGCGACTCGCCGGGGTACAGCTTGACCGTGGTCCCGGCCGGGAGCGGGCCTTCGAGGTCGAGCAGCGGCCAGCCGGCGAAGTTCTGTCCGAAGTCGAAGACCCAGACGCCGGAACGCGCTTGGGTGACAGCGACCGGACGGATCCTGTCGACGATTTTGAGCGGCTCGGCGGCCCGCCAGACCAGTTCGGTGGTGAGGTTGGGCGGCGGCGCGATGCCCGCGTCGGCCCAGCCCATGGCCGTGCCGTCGCGCCGTCGCGCCGACGCGCCGAGGTCCGCTCCGGGCTCGGTCCAGCCGGGCTGTTCGCGGCGGGCGTCGTAGTCCGAGCCGGAGTACCAGTTGGCGGTGACGGTCGGGCCGAGCGCCGCCCGCCACGAGCGGTCGCTGACGACGGTCTCGACGGTGCCGTCGGCCTTCGTGAGTTCCAGGCGGGCGATCAGCCGGGGCGGGACGGCGGCACCCGCGCTCGGGTCGGTGCTCGCCAGGGAGTTGCCGGAGCCGACGACGCCCGCGCCGCTGTCGTGCCCGGCGTCGAGACCGGGCTCGAAGGTGATGCCGGTGCCGTCGGCGCCCGCCGTGCCGATCGCGGTGATCGTCCGGGACTCCAGACGCTCGCCGCCGTCGCCGGTGTCGATGCTGACGGTGCCGCCGACGTGGAAGTTGGCGACGCTGCTCACCTTGACCGTGGTGGCGCCCCGCGCGGCGGGCGCGGCGAGGGTGCCGGCGCCCTTGGTCTGGCTCTGCCACCAGCTGTACGGGGCGGTGCGGCCGGTGGTGGGGTTGGTGATGGACCGGGTCACCAGGGCGGTGCCGTGGCCCAGTTCGACACCGAGGGTGTTGTCCCCGGAGCGGACGAGGCGGGTGACGTCGTACGCCCGGTATTCGGTGGAGAGCTGGTAGTTGGAGTTGCCGGGGGCGAGCACCTCGTCGGTGACGGGTTCGTCGTTGAGGCAGGCCACGTGCAGTCCGATGCCGGACAGGTACAACCGCGCCCGGACGACCTTGCCTCCTCGCGGGCTCACCCGGAAGGCGCGCGCGAAGACGGGCAGGGGCTGGTCGAGGGTGCGGCCCGGGTACTCGATCCAGCGGGCGTCGCCCCAGTCGGAGCGCTTGAGGAGGCCCGTCTCCCAGGTGCCGGGCCGGCTCCACCGGGTCGCGTGGCCGTCGGTGCTCCAGACCCGCACCTGCCACACCAGCCGCTCGCGAGAGGCGGGCGCGGGTCCGTGCCAGGCGATGTCGGTCTGGTCCGGGGAGCGGACCTTGCCGCTGTCCCAGAGCAGGCGGCCCCGGTCCAGGTCCTTCTCCGAGCGTGCCGCGCGGATGCGGTAGGCGGCCTGGGTCCAGCCGGCGTGGGCTCCGGTCACGCGCCAGCTCAGCCGGGGGGCGGGGTCGTCGACGCCGAGCGGGCTGTCCTCACGGCCGTCGACGGCGAGCCCGGTGACTCTCGCCCCACGGCGGTCGTCCTCCCCGTCGGCGCGGGCGGCCGCCACGGGCAGCCCGGGAACGACGGGCGAGGCCAGCCCCGCCGCGGAGACGGCCATCGTGCCCACCACCTGTCTACGGCTCAACGCCTCACTCGGGACGTCGGGCATGCCGAACCTCCGATCGGTTGTTCGCTGTCGGTTTGAACGTTTCATTCAGTCGGCGGAGAGAGCCGTCGGCCGCGGGGCGCGGCCGACGGCGCGTCGGTCAGCTGCCGGACTTGTAGTCGGCATCCATCTCGTCGAGGAGCTTCTCGGGCGTGGACTGTCCGCTGAAGATCTCCTGGAGGCCGCTCAGCATGGTCTGCTGGACCTTGGGGTTGGGCCAGAGCTGGTCCATGAAGGGGACCGTGCGGTCCGACTCGATGAATTCCGACAGTTCGGCGAGCGAGGGGTCCGCCGCGAAGCCGGTGTCGGACAGGGACGGCAGACCGCCCTGCTTCTTGACGAAGGTGTTCATGCCCTTGGCCGACATCACGAAGTCCACGAACTTCAGGGCCAGTTCCTCGTTCTTCGCCTTCGCGTTGACGCCGTACCCGGCTCCCGCGGCGGCGGGTATCAGGGTCTGGGCCGGGTCGTCGGTGGCCGGGAGCGCCTTGAGCGTGAACGTGCCCTTCGGGTTCTTCTGCTGGAGGAGGGCGATCACCCAGTTGCCCTGCACGATGCCGAGGGTCTTGCCGGTGGCCGCGAGCTGCTGGCTGGCCTCGTAGTTGGTGCCCAGCGGGTTCTTCTGGAAGCAGCCGGTCTTCTCCATCGTCATGTACTTGTCCAGGGCGGTGGCCCACGCCGACTTCGCGAAGGTGACCTCGTCGGCCTGCATCTTCTTGTCGAAGTCCCGGTCCTCGCCGTAGACGGTCGTGGCGACGAGGGCGTACAGGACGAGCTGGGTGACCCAGTTGTCCTGGTTGCCGAGCGCGAAGGCGGGGGTGCCCTTAGCCTTGGCGGCCTTGCAGAAGGCCAGCAGGTCCTTCCAGGTGTCGGGCGCGGTGAGCCCGGCCTTCTTCAGGGCCTGCTCGTTGTAGACGGCGCCGATGCCGTTCTGTCCGAAGACCGCGTTGTAGGTCTTGCCCTCGTACTGGGCGACGGACTTCATCGCGTCCGGCAGCTTCGCCGCCCACGGCCGGTCCGACAGGTCGCGCAGATAGCCGGGCTTGGCCAGCACGTACGTGGCGGCCGGATTGCCGTTGCCGGGCCAGACCGACAGCACGTCGGGCGCGGTGCCCGAGGACAGCTGGGTGCGGATCTGCTGCTGGTACTGGTCGGCGCCGCTGGTGGTGTACCGGACCTTGACGCCCGGGTTGGCCTTCTCGAACGCCTTGACGACGTCCTCGATCGAGCCCTGGTCGACCGAGGCGACGGTCAGCGTCTTCGAGCCGCCGGAGCCGCTGTCGGAGCCGGCCTTGGTCCCGCCGCTGCAGGCGGCGAGCACCGCCGTGGACGTGACCGCGGCGACCACGACCGGGAGTGTGCGTGTCTTCATGAGGTCCCCCTCGGGGAAAGTGCCACCGGACTTGAGGGACGGGCGGGCGTCGGGGTCATCCCTTCAGCCCTCCCGCGAAGCCGTTGATGATGCTGCGCTGCAGCAGGAAGTAGACGAGCAGGACGGGCAGGATGCTGATCACCAGCGCGGCGAAGATGAGGTTCCAGTCGGTGACGTACTGGCCGACGAAACCCGCGATCGCGACCGGCAGCGTCTGCTGGGCGCTGCCGCTGAGGTACAGCAACGGGGTGAAGAAGTCGTTCCACACGGCGACCGTGTTGAGCACGAGGGCCGTGACGGTGATGGGTTTGAGCATCGGCAGGACCACGTACCAGAAGCTCTGCAGGGGTGTGCAGCCGTCGATCAGGGCGGCGTCCTCGAAGTCGCCGGGCAGGGCGCGCAGGAAGCCGACGTAGAGGAAGACGGTGAACGGCACCTGGAGGCCGGCGTAGAAGAGGACCAGTGCCCAGGGGGTGCCGAGCAGGCCCAGGTCGCGCATGGTCTGGTACAGCGGCAGGGAGGCGAGCTGGAAGGGGAGGGCGAGACCGAGCAGGATCGTCAGATAGGTCCCCCGGGACCAGCGGGCGGTGATCCGGGCTAGCGGATACGCGGCGAGCGACGACACGGCCAGCACGACGACGACGCTGCACACCGTCACCAGCAGGCTGTTGGCCAACGCCCCGCCCAGTGCTCCCTGCTGCCAGGCCTGGGTGAAGTTGTCGAGGGTGGGTGAGGTGGTCGGGCTGATCGGCGAGGACGTGTCCGAGGTGGGGCGCACGGCGAGGTTGACCAGGACGTACACCGGGAAGCCGACGAACAGGGCGGCGGCGATCATCGTCAGTTCCAGCGCCAGGGTGCGGCGGCCGTAGCGCTTCATGACGCGGCCCTCTCGTTGCGGGACAGGGCGGCGTACTGACCGGCCGAGACGACCGCCACGATGATCGTGAGGACGACGGCGAGCGCGATGCTGTAGCCGAACTCGCCGAGGGTGAAGGCGTCCTTGTAGATGAGGGTCGAGATGGTGTCGGTGGCGTGGCCGGGCCCACCGCCCGTCAACGCGTAGACCTGGTCGAAGAGTTTGATCCCGCCGATGATCGACAGCATCAGGTTGATGGTGAGGGCCGGGGCGAGCAGCGGCCTGGTCACCGACCAGAAGCGGCGCACCGGGCCCGCCCCGTCCATGGACGCGGCCTCGTGGATCTCCTTGGGCACCGACTGGAGCCCGGCCAGGAAGATGACCATGGAGTAGCCCGCGTACTGCCACACGGTCACCCCGACCACCGACCACAGGGCCAGCTCCGGGTCGCCGAGCCAGTCCTGCCGCCATCCGCCGAGGCCCACCGCGCCGAGCAGGCTGTTGACGGCGCCGTCCGGGCCGAGCAGGTTCCGCCAGAGGTAGGCGGTCACGATCGGGGTGATCACGGCCGGCGCGAACAGGAACACCCGCAGGACGTTCCGGGACTTGATGGCGGAGTTGACCCCCAGGGCCAGCAGCAGCCCCACCGCGTTCTGGATGACCGTGATCGCCACCGCGATCAGCAGTGTGTGCCAGACGGCCTGTTTGGCGTCCGGGTCGTCGAGCATGTCGGCGAAGTTGTCCAGGCCGACGAAGGAGAAGTCGGGGTCGAGTCCGTCCCAGTCGGTGAAGGCGTAGTACACGCCGCGGACGCTCGGCACCAGGACGACGAAGGCGAACAGCAACATCGCCGGCAGGGCGAACCACCACGGCGGGGCCGTGCGCGCGGGCCGGGGCCGCGGATCCGGTGCCGCGACCGGAGGCCGGTCCTTGTCGACGAGCCGCTTGTGCGGGGCCAGAGCCACCGACGAACCCCCTTTCTTGAAACGATTCACATCACTTGCTGTGCCGATCCGCCGATCCGCGCCGCGTGGGACGCGTCCGGCTCTCCCGACTGTGTGCGGAGCTGAATGGAGAAGCGGCCCGCTGTCGGGCCACGAGAAAGCGCTACGGCTTTGGGTAACGTTTCCCAAAGGGTGTGCCAGACCTTAAGGAGCCTCCCGCGTGACGTCAAGATGTCGCGCACACTGCGGCGGCGTCACACGGCCCGGGCCGCCCGCACCTCCCGGCACTCTCGGCTCACGAGACCCGGACCCTCGTTCGACCTGCGCGTTCCGGCCTACACTTCGGCCGGACGATCTCCCGAGAGGCAAGGACCGGATGGAGCCGACAGCACCGCAGCGCAGGGTCACCATCGTCGACGTCGCGCGTCACGCCCGGGTGTCCGTCACCTCCGTGTCCAAGGTGCTGCGCAACGCCTACGGGGCCAGCCCCGAGATGCAGACCAAAGTGCGCCGGGCCATCGAGGAGTTGGGCTACCGGCCGCACGCGGGCGCCCGGGGCCTGCGGGGGCAGACGTACACGATCGGTGTGATGCTGCCCGACATTCGCAACCCGTTCTTCCCCGAGATCCTCGACGGCATCACCGACTCGCTGGAGGAGACCGACTACCAGGTCTTCCTGGGGCCGGGCTGCAACGGCGAGAAGGCCGAGGCCCGGGTCACGGAGGCGATGATCGACCGCGGCATGGACGGTCTCGTGCTGGTCGCCCCGGTCTCCTCACGCGCCCACCTGGAACATGTCGCCGGCGTGGTCCCCACCGTCGTCGTCGGCCGTCACGGCTCCTCGCCCGCCTACGACACCGTGGCCGACGACGACACCGAGGGCGCGGCCCTGGTCGTCCGCCATCTCGTCGGTCTCGGCCATCGCCGGATCGCACACATCGAGCACCACGAGACCGATCCGACCCGTCTCGCCGAGATGCCCAACGCCCGGCGCGCGGACGGATACCGGCAGGCCATGCGGGTGCAGGGGCTGGAGGAGTTCATCGACGTGATCTCCACCAGCTACAGCCAGGAGGGCGGCCACCGGGCGGCGCGGGAGCTGCTGGCCCGCCCCGCCCCGGCCCGGCCCACGGCCCTCTTCGCCGGCGCGGACATCGCCGCGATGGGCGTCCTCGACGCGATGGCCGAGGCCGGTCTGTCCGTGCCCGGCGACCTCTCGGTGGCCGGGTACGACAACACCACGTTCGCCGCCTACGGCCCGATCTCGCTCACCAGTGTCGACCAGCGGGGCCAGGAGATGGGCCGGAACGCCGTACGTCTGCTGCTGGAACGGATCGCCGACCGCGCCCGCCCGTCGACCAAGGTCGTCCTCTCCCCCAGGCTGGTGGCGCGCCGGTCCACGGCCCGCTCCGCGGAGTGACCGGGGAGGCCGTCGGAGGTCGCAGGTCGTAGGTCGCTGATCGCCGGTCACCGTCGCCGCTTGCCCCTCGCCGTTTGCCGCTCGCCGCTCGCCGCTCGCCATGGGAAACGTTACCCAATCGTTGAGGCGAGACCGGGACGACGACGGCGGGGCGGAGGAGGTGCGACGGCCGTCGGCCGGGCCGGGCGCCGGGTCTCCGCCGTCCTCCTCAGCCCGGCATGATCGGTACGGTGGCTGTCGGGACCGGGATCCGGATCGGAATCGGATCGGAATCGGGACGGAAACGGGAGAGGGGCGGCGCGGCCGTGAGTGAACAAGCAGGCATCAGTACGGCGAAGGAGGCCGCCGACCACGAACTCGTCCTCGCGTTCGGGCGGCTGCAGGGGGCAGCCAACCGGCTGGAGTACATCCTCGGGCGGGCACTCGAGGTCGAGTGCGGCATCAGCCATCTGATGTTCGAGGTGTTGCTGATCCTCGGGCGAGCGGGTGAGCCGGGGCTGTCCATGCGGGCCGTCGCCCAGGAGCAGGTCCTCACCACCGGCGGCGCCACCCGCCTGGTGGACCGTATGGAGGCGGCGGGGCTGGTGACCCGGGCGGAGTCCCCCGCCGACCGGCGCGGAAAGCTGGTACGGCTGACTCCGCTGGGCGAGGAGACGACGGTGCGCGCCGCGCAGGTCCACGTCGAGAACATCAAGAGGTACTTCCTGAGCCCGCTGCCGGAGGCGGATCGCGCGCGGTTCGCGGAGGACCTGCGCATCCTCAGCCACACGGCCAGGGACGTGCTCCCCCGACTGCCCTGAGCGCCACGACGCGACGGGGATGCGGGACGGCGCGACGCGGACGGGGCGACCGGTCAGTCGCCCTCCGCGCGGACGCGGTCAGCGATGCCGACGGTCAGTGCCTCCGCTTGGTCCTCCAGGTTCCATTTCCCATCGCGGTAGGCGTGGTTGCTGATCCAGAACACGAGGACGCCGTCGCGCAGCGACCGGCTCAGGAGCCCCAGGGACCAGTCGTTGCCGCCGTCGTGCCAGGCGAGCCGGCCGGCCGGGGTGTCGCGCAGGCTCCAGCCGTATCCGTACGAGTTCTCCGACTCCGGCTCCGCCGTGCGAGGTTCGAAGAGCTTGTCCCTGGCCCACGCCGGCAGGATCTCGTCCCCGAGCAGCGCGCGGTGCCACCGGAACATGTCGTGGGCGGTGGAGAGCATGCCGCCGTTGCCGCGCAGGTTCCAGTACGGTCCGTCGGCGGCCCAGGGATGGTCGAAGGGCCTGCCCTGGGCGCGTCCCTCGCTGTCGTACTCCACCGCGACCAGGTGCCGGGGCCAGCGGGGCAGAACGTACCCGGTCTGTTCCATCCCGGCCGGCGCGAACAGGTGCCGGTGCAGGAACCGTTCGTACGTCTCCCCGGACGCCTCCTCGACGATCGCCGCGAGCAGGCTGTAGCCGGTGTTGGAGTAGTGGAACGCCTTGCCGGGGGCGGACCGCAGCTCGGACGACAGGGCCCCGCGCACCAACTCCTCGCGTGACACGGGGTCGTAGTCGTCGCCGAGACCTTCGACCAGACCCGAGGTGTGCGTGAGGAGCTGCTCGACCGTGATGCCGCGCTTGTCCTCGGGCACGGCCTGCCCGCGTCCGAGGAACCGGCTGATGGGATCCCTCACCCGGAGCCGGCCCATCACCTCCAGTTTCACGATCGCGGCCGCGGTGAACTGCTTGGTGATCGACATGACGTCGTACACGGTCCGGCAGCTCGCGGGAGTGCCCGCGGCGCGGTCCGCCGCTCCGAATCCCCCGCAGTGCACCAGCCGGTCGCCTCGGGCGGCGACCACGGAGCCACCCGGCCCGGCGGGCAGCGTACGGCGGAGGAAGTCGGCGACCGACTCTCCGGCGCGGTGCCGGGGTTTCGGGGCGCGTGGCGCCGACCCCTCGGCACCGGGCCCTTCGGCGCACCCGCCGAGCATCAGCAGGGCGGCGAAGACGGTGCCGAGGGCCGTACGGCGGCTGTGGCCGTGGCGGTCGCGATCTCGGGTGCGGTGGCTGTGGCTGTGACGAGACGGAGTCGTCCTCATGTGACCTCCAACATCGGGAATCCGTCCCGAGGTTGGCCATCGCTCCCGCCGCTACTCAAGCCATGATGGTGTTCGAGCTTGTGCGAGCCCGTGTACGTCCAGGTCAACAGGGGGAACCACGATGACCACAGCACCGCCCACACCACCGGCCACCGACGCGGCCGCCTTCGTGGCGGCGCTGCGCCGCCTCAAGGCGTGGTCAGGTCTCAGCTACCGCCGGCTGGAACAACGTGCGACGGAAGCGGGCCACGCCCTGCCCTACTCCACGGCGGCGACCATGCTCGGCCGGGACAGCCTGCCGCGAGAGGAGCTGGTCGCCGCGTTCGTGGCGGCCTGCGGAGTGCGGGGCGCCGAGGCGGAGGCGTGGCTGGACGCGCGCGTGGCCATCGCGTGCGGGCCGCCCGCCGAGCCCACGCCGAAGCCGGGGAGCAGGCGGTCCTCGTGGCCGCGCCGTCGGACGTTCGCGATGGCGGTGGCACTCGCCACCGCGCTCCTCGGGGGCGTGTCGGCGGCCGGCGCCTTCAGCGACGACGTGGAGGTCGAACAGACGGGGACGTCGCTTCGTCAGGCGCGCTCCTGAGCCGTCACTCCCCCAGGAGCCGCCGAAGCCAGCGCAGTCGGGCCTCGCGGGCGTCGACCGAGAGCGCGGCCTGCGGCACGAGGCCGTCGAAGCCGTGGAAACCGCCCGGCCACACATGCAGTTCGGCGCGGCCTCCGGCCTGCCAGATCCTGGAGGCGTACGTGACGTCCTCGTCCCGGAAGGTCTCGGCGGACCCGACGTCGATGAAGGCCGGCGGGAGGTCCGAGAGGTCGACCGCGCGGGCGGGAGAGGCGTACGGCGACACGTCGTCGGTGCCGCGCGCGTCGCCCAGCAGGGCGTTCCAGCCGGTCTCGTTGGCGGTCCGGTCCCATACGCCGAGCCCGGCCATCTGGTGGGCGGACCCCGTGTCGTTGCGGTCGTCGAGCATGGGGCACATCAGCAACTGCCCTATGGCGCGGGGGCCCTTGAGGTCCCGCGCGAGGAGGGCGAGGGCCGCGGCGAGTCCACCGCCGGCGCTGCCGCCGGCCAGCACGATGCGGTCCGGGTCGCCGCCGATCTCCTCGGCGTGGGCCGCCGTCCACAGCAGACCCGCGTAGCAGTCCTCGACGGGTGCCGGGTGCGGGTGTTCGGGGGCGAGCCGGTACTCCACCGACACCACGACCAGGCCCAGTTCCTCGGCCCAGTCCAGCGGCAGGCCCAGCCGGTTGTTGCCCACGATCATGCCGCCGGGGTGGGTGAAGTAGACGATCGGGCGCGGGCCGGGCACGGAGGTGGGCCGGCAGATGAGCAACGAGACGTCCGGCGCGCCCGGGGGGCCGGCCACGGACCGCTCGTGGACGTCGAAGAGCCCGCCACAGCTCAGTTCCTCGTTCGACAGGAGGGGGACGTCGCCGTTGAGCCGCTCCCTCGCCGCGGGGATGTCCTCCGGGGTCGCGCTCGTCGGCACCTGGTCGCCGAGTTCCACGAGAGCGGCGGCCAGCTCCGGGTCGAAGGGCGGAGGGGGTGTGGTCATCTGAACCTCCTGGAAGTTGATCGTCGACGTGCACACGCCCTCCGTCGGCAAGGGCACCGACATGTGGCGACCCCAGTCCCCGGAGTGGCGGGTCCCGCCGAGCCCCCCGAGATGTGGGTTCCTCCGCCGAGCCCCCGGAGAGGTGGGTTCCGCGCGCCGGTAGCGCCGAGTGGTGGGGGTGCGGCCCGACGCTCGTGGGCTCGTTCCCACCAGGGCCGTACGTATGTGTCCCTCCGGCCGAACAGCCGCGCGCACCCCGGCCGTTCCGTTCCGTCCCGGCACGAACACCGGGCGCCGCAGCAGGACGGGCGGAACCGTAACCGCCCGCGCCGTCCGCCGTCCACCCCCCTCACGGAGCGCGACGAACCCCGAACCTCGCCGACCACCGACGTCGGTGTCGGTGTCGGTGTCGGTGTCGCACAGCCGCTGTCCTCGCATCCGACCTAGACCGACGCCGCTACCGACGCCGTCCCAGACGCCGACGCCGACGCCGAACTGGGTCCCCACAAGCCCCACGCCCGTCCCGACCCCGGCCCCAGTCCCACCTCATCCCGATCCCGGCCCTCATTCCCGACCTCGACCTCGACCCCGCCCCCGATCCCGGTCCCGACCAACGCCCCCGGCCCCGGCCCCGGCCCCGGCCCCGGCCCCGGCCCCGGCCCCGGCCCCGGCCCCCCGAACTCGGCTTCCGCCGCTGCGGGCACCCCTCAGGCCGACTCCCGTTGCTCGATCCTGAGCGGGTCCTCGATCCGTCCGGTGTGCGGCTCCTTCCGGTCGAGCGCGTCGACCACGCGGCGGGCCAGGCCCCGCGCGAGGGTGTCGGTGTCGCGGACGACCGTGGTCAGGGACGGTTGCAGGAGGGCGGAGCTGGGGATGTCGTCGACGCCGACCACCGCGAGGTCCCGTGGGACGTTCAGCCCGAGGGCCTGCGCGCCCAGCAGCACGGCCATGGCGATGTCGTCGTTGAAGGCGCAGATGCCCGTCACCGGCGGGTCGGCGGCCAGCCAGGCCTTCACCGCTTCCGTGGCCCCGTCCAGCTCCAGCGGGACACTGCGGACGACGGGTTCGGGAAGGCCGCGCTCCTCACAGACCTGCCGGACGCCGTCCAGCCGGGGCTGGGCGAGGACGTCGAGGCGCGGCAGGTCCGGGTACGCGTAGCCGAGGCGACGGTGCGAGGTGGCGAGATGGCGGGCCTGGAGCGCACCGATCGGCTCCTCGGACACCAGCGGGGTCCCCAGCGGGGGGTCGGCTTCCTCCGTGGGCGAGCCGTGCACCGCCATGACGACCTCGATGCCGACCGCGCGCATGGCCTCGGCCTCGCTCTGGGGGAACTCGTTCAGAGCGAGGACCGCGGCGGGCGTCAGGGCCTTCCAGACGTCCCGCAGGGGGCGGGCGGGCTGCGCCGAGGAGTGCACGAGGAAGGTGAGTTCGTGTTGGGCGAAGGCGTTGGTCAGCTGCTGGATGAGCTGTCCGAGCACATGGTGGATGGGCCAGTCCGGCAGCACGCCGAGCACGATGTCGGACCGGCCCGTGCGCAGCGCGCGGGCCGCCGCCGAGGGCGCGTAGCCGAGGCGGGCCGCAGCCTCCCACACCCGTTTGCGGGTCGCCTCGGCGATCTTCTGGTGGGGGGAGTCGTTGAGGACGTAGCTGACCGTCGCCCGTGAGACTCCTGCCTCCTTCGCGACGTCGCCGCTCGTCACCCGTCTGCCTCTGGACGTCCCGGCCATGCGTTCCCCCTCTGACATACCCCTTGCCAAACCCCGCGATCGCGGGCTAGCTTACCCGCTCAGTCAACATACACGTTTAAGTGGCGCGTTTAAGTAACACTGCGTAGCCATTTTCCGTAGCCGTACTCGGCACTCCCCCACACGCGCAGTCCCCGGTACTCAGCGAAGAGGACCCATGTCTGGCCCGACACTCAGCACGAGCAATCCCTGGAAGACGGCGACGCTCGCCGGCATGGCCTCCTATCTGGACTCCGCCGCTCTGGTGACGTCGGGCATCGCCATCGGCGGCTACTACGCCGCACCGCTGCAACTCGCGCCCGGGGCCATCGGATCGCTGCTGGGACTGCAGACCCTGGCGTTCGCCGCCGGTGCGCTGTTCGGCGGCCGGCTCGGCGACCGGTTCGGCCGCCGCACGGTCTTCACCTGCTCGCTCGTCCTGTACGCGATCGGTGTCCTGCTGCTGTTGGTGGCGGCGAGTCCCGCGCTGCTGTTCGCGGGTGTGATCGCCACCGGCCTCGCCATCGGCGCGGACCTGCCCGTGTCGCTCGCGCTCGTCAACGAGGAGGCGCCCGAGGGCAGGAAGGGCACCATGGTGGTGTTCTCCGGCATGCTCTGGCTCGCCGGCATCGTGGCCGTCCTGCTGCTCAGCTCCTTCATGGGAGCGCAGGGCATGCTCAGGGGCCGTATCCTCTTCGCCCATCTGCTGGTCGTGGCCGTCGTCGTCCTGCTCCTGCGGCTCACCCTCAGCGAGTCGGCCGAGTGGGCCGCCGCGCGCCGGGCCGCCGACACCCGCCCCGATTCCCCTTCCGCGGACGTCGAGTTCGGCCGCGTCCGGGATCTTTTCCGGGCCCCGACCGGGTACGCCCTGCTCGCGACGGGCCTCTACTACGCCACCTGGAATCTCGGCGCGAACACGCTCGGTCAGTTCGGCACCTTCCTGTGGACCACGCTGGCCGGAGGGGAGGTCGCGCGGTACTCGCAACTGACGCTCCTCGGACTCCCGGTGGGCTTCGTCGCGGGGCTGGTGTTCATGCGCGTGGTAGACCGGCCCGCCCGGCATGCCTGGTTCGCCGCCGGGACCGCACTGATCGTCATCGCCTGGGCCCTGCCCGCGCTGTTCGGACCCGGCGAATTCACCCTGGTCGCCGTCATGCTCGTCTCCGGCCTGGGCAACGCCTTCGCCGGTGAGTCCATCTACAAGATCTGGTCCCAGGAGCTCTTCCCCACCCTGCTGCGGGCCACCGCGACCGGTGTGACCATGGCCTTCACCCGCGCTCTCGCCGGACTGGCCGCCCTGGGCACACCCGCCCTCGCGCTGGGCCACACCGGGCTGTTCTTCGGCCTGCTCCTCGGCACCGCCGTGCTCTCCGCGGTCATCGGTCTGGTCTGGGTGCCACGCCTGGCCCGGGCCGCCCGGTCCGATGAGCCCGCCGACACCGCTCCGTCCGAGGAACCCGCTGCCCCCAGCGGCGCTCCCACTCCCGACACGACCGAAAAGGCCGCGCCTTGATCCGTCACCACGATTTCCGCCACGCAGGCCTGACACTGCGCTCCACGCTGCACATCCCCGCAGGCCCGCCGGAGGCCCGCCACCCCACCGTGGTGTTCGTCCACGGCTTCACCTCCAACCGGATCGAACTGCCGAACTTCGTCGCCATGTCGCGGCTGTTGGCGGCCGAGGGCATCGCGTCGGTGCGGTTCGACCTCTCCGGCCACGGGGAGAGCGACGGCGACTTCTTCGACGTGACCATCACGGGCGAGATCGCCGAGACCCGGTCGGTCCTGAGCACCGTCCGCACCCTCGACTTCGTGGACCCGGAGCGCATCGGCCTGGTCGGCATGAGCATGGGCGGCGTGGTCGCCTCGATCACGGCCGGCGAGGAGCCCGGGATCACCGCCCTGTGCCTGTGGTCGCCGGCCGCGGTCGCCCCGTTCGAGATCGGCAGCGGATACCTCAAGGGCCGCGAACTCGCCCCCGAGATAGCGGAGAAGGGCTACGTCGACGCCGACGGGCACCGGATGAGCGCCGCGCTCGTCGAGGACATCGCCGGCCTCGACGTCTACGGACGGTCGGGCGCGTACACCGGACCGGTCCACATCCTGCACGGCGACAAGGACGTCATCGCGCCCCTGGAGTACGCGCGCCGCTATCTGGATCACTACGGCGCGAACGCCGAGCTGGAGATCGTCGAGGGCGCGGACCACGGCTGGGGAAGCGTCCCCCACCGCGCCGCCCTGCACGGCTCCACGCTCAGTTTCTTCCGGAGGCACCTCCAGCCATGAAGACGCCCGGTCCCACGGCACCGCCCCCGACGGACTCCACGACCTCGGTGACCGGCCTGCGCACGGCGGACGACTCAGGTCTGGTCGCCACCGCGTACTCCATGCCGCGCCTGTCCTGGTCGCTCACCGGCGAACGGCCGGGCATCCTCCAGCACGCCTACGAGATCGAGGTGTCGACCGACGCGTCCTTCGACGAGGCCACGTCCAGTGGGGAGATCGGGGCCGACACGGTGACCGACCACCCGTGGCCGGCCCAACCGCTGGCCAGTCGCGAGGTCCGGTACTGGCGCGTCCGCGTCCGCACCGACCTCGGATGGACGCGGTGGAGCGACCCCGCCCGGCTGGAGGCCGCGCTGCTCGACGACGTGGACTGGGCGGCCCGCCCCGTCCACCTGCCCGAAGACCGGGGCCGCACCTCCCCCGGCCCCGTGCCGTTGCTCCGCCGGGAGTTCCACCTCCCGGCGGAGCCGGTCTCCGCACGGCTGTACGTCACCTCGCTCGGCGTGCACCGCACCGCCGTCAACGGCCGTACCGTCTCCGACGACCTGCTGGAACCGGGCTGGACCAGCTACCCCGACCGGCTGCTCTACGCCACCTACGACGTCACCGCCCTGCTCCGCCCCGGCGCGAACGCGCTGTCGGCCACGGTCGGCGACGGCTGGGTCCGCGGCCACCTCACCTGGCACAAGAACCGCGACGTCTACGGCGACACCACGGCACTGCTCGCCCAGCTCGAGGTGGACCTGGCCGACGGCACCAGGGTCACGATCACCACCGACCGCCACTGGAGGGGCGGTTACGGCGACCTGCTCGCGGCGGACCTGTACGACGGCTGCGAACGCGACCTGCGCCACGAACCCGACGGCTGGCGCCTGCCGGGCTTCGTCGACGCCGACTGGGAACCGGTCGCCGTCCTGCCCCTGCCGAAAGGTCTGGCCCAACGGACCCATCCGCCCGTGCGCGTCGTCCAGGTCCTCCGGCCCGAGCGGCGGACCCTGCCCGACGGCACGATCGCCGTCGACGCGGGCGAGAACCTGACCGGCTGGCTGCGGCTGCGCGTCGACGGCCCCCGCGGCGGCACCGTCACCGTCCGGCACGCCGAGGTCCTCGACGCCGACGGCCGCCTGCTGACGAGCATCCTGCGCGGCGCCCGCGCCACCGACCAGTACACGCTGGCCGGCGGCAGCGCCGAACTGGTCCCGGACTTCACCTTCCACGGCTTCCGGTACGCCGAGATCGTCGCCTCCCCGGGTGTCCGGGTCGAGGCGGTCGAGGTCGAGACCGTCGCCAGCGACCTACGGCGCATCGGCGAGTTCCGCTGCTCCGACGCACGGGTGAACACCCTGTACGCCAACGTCGTACGCTCCCAGCGCGGCAACTTCCTCGCCGTGCCCACGGACTGCCCGCAGCGGGACGAACGGCTCGGCTGGACCGGCGACATCATGGCCTTCGCCCCGACGGCCTGCGCCACGTACGACAGCGCCGCCTTCCTCGACAGCTGGCTCACCGACCTCCGTATCGAGCAGCGGCCGGACGGCGCGGTCCCGCTGGTGGTCCCCGACGTCCCCCTCGGTGAACTGCCGCCCGCCGAGCTGCCGTTCGCGGGAGCCGCCGCCGGTTGGGGAGACGCCGCCACGGTCGTGCCGACCGCCCTCTTCGAGGCGTACGGCCGGTCCGGCATGCTGGAGCGCCACTACCCGGCGATGCGCGCCTGGGTCGAGTTCACCGTCGCCCACCTCGACGACGACGGGACCTGGAGCGGCAACGCGCAGCTCGGTGACTGGCTCGACCCGGCCGCGCCGCCGGAGGACCCGGCGCGCGCCACCACCGACCCCGGGTACGTCGCCACCGCGTTCGTCGCGCACAGCGCCCGGCTGCTCGCCGACGCGGCCCGTGTACTGGACCGCCAGGACGATGTCGAACGGTACGCGGACCTGCACCGGCGTACCGCCGAGGCCGCCTGGCGCAAGTGGGGCGACCACGCCCGCACCACCCAGACGGGCTGCGCGCTCGCCCTCTGCTTCGGCATAGCGCCCGACAGCGAGCGCGCCGACGTGGGCAAGGCACTGGCCGCCCTGGTGCGCGCCCACGGCGGCCGGATCGCCACCGGGTTCCTGGGCACGCCGTTCGTGCTGCCCGCCCTCGACGACACCGGTCATGTGGCCGAGGCCTACGAACTGTTGCTCAACCCCGAGTGTCCGGGCTGGCTCTACCAGGTCGACCGTGGCGCGACGACCATGTGGGAGCGGTGGGACGCGATCCGTCCCGACGGCACCATCGACGTCGAGAAGGCGGGCACGATGCTGTCGTTCAACCACTACGCGTACGGCGCCGTCGCCGCCTGGCTCTACCGGTCCGTGGCGGGGCTGCGGCCCGTCTCCCCCGGCTACCGCACGCTGGAGTTCGCCCCGCGCCCCGGGGCCACGCTCACCTCCGCCGAGGCCTCGATCACCACCCCGTACGGCATCGCGTCCGTCGCCTGGTCCATCAGCGACGACACCCTCACCGTGCGGGCCGTGCTGCCGCCCGGCACCACCGGACGGTTCAGCGCTCCGGAGGGCTGGCATCCGGCCGAGGCCGTCGGTGAACTCGCCTCAGGAAGCCATCAGTTGTCCCTGCGGCCGGCCTCGGCCCGTCGAGCCACGCACCCCGGGAGCCCGTCGGCCTAGCTCCCGCCCGCCCGGTTCCACGACCGGGCCCCCGCACGAGCGGCCCGCTGCTCCCTGACACGCGGCGGGCCGCTCTTCCCTGCCTCAGTGGGTGCCCTCGTCGCCACCGGACCACGGGCTTCGACGACCTCGTCGGCCATCCCGAGGTACGTGAGTACACGCTTGACGCAGTCGGCACGTGGACCCGGCTCGACGGCACCGGGGACGTGGAAGCCGAGGGAAGGCTGATCGGGGGCTGTATCGAGGCGCTGTGCAACCTCACGGGAACGAGCTACCTCGATGTCGCCTTCTTCGCCCGCGACGAGTCCCCGGGCGGGCTTCTCGTGTACGTGGAGTGCGGCCACATTCCGCCGTCCATGCCGATCGTCAACGGGGCACATGGCCGGATCGTCCACTCATCGAGCCGTAGCGAGCTGACGCAGACCTTGGGTTGACGCTCCAGCCGGTCTGGCTTCGTAACCGACGGGCGACACCGCTTGTCACCGAGTCTGGACAGCACTTGATGCTCACAGGGCGAGAAGGCGTCGATGAGAACTGGTTCTGGCTCAACTTCCGGGCTCTGTCTCTGATTTGGGGGTGTCAGCCGGTTGATCAAGGTGAGAGAAGAATGCGGCGTCGTAGGAGGTCGAAGTTGGCCCGGCCGTACATCTGTCTCTTCAGCAGCTTGATTCTGGTGACGTTGCCCTCGACCGCTCCCGAGGTGAAGGGGGTGGTCAAGGCAGCGAGTACTGCTGCCCGATCGCGCCGTATGCCGGCGGCCAGGGTGCGGAGTTCTCGTTGTCCGTCGAGGCGGACGTCGGCGAGCCGGACGTCGAGGGCGAGATGCTCGCTGCGGCGTTCGCGCACCATCGCGGCCAGGCGCCGGGCGTATTCGGTGGTCGTGGTCAGGGCGGGACTGCGTTCGCACAGCTCGCCGAGGCACTTGCGCTCGGTCTCGGTGAGGTGTTCGGGTCGGCGCATGATCCAGTCGGTGACCCGGCGGACGGTCAGATGGGGCAGCGGAGCATCCGTGGGGATCGTCCCGGTGCGGTAGGGCCGCAGGCGGTGGCGGACGGTGTCGATGTCGCCGCGATAGCCCAGCTGCTGGATCTCCCGGGTGAGTGCGGCAGCGTTGGTGCAGCCCTCCATCCACCGGTGATGCAAGAGCCGATAGTCGTCGATCACGCTCGGGCGGTTGGTTGCCGCGACGAGAAGCTGCTCGACATCGGCGGCCCGCGCGAAGCGCAGGACGGTGCCGCGGCTGAGGCGGAGTTCACGGGCGATGGCTCGCAGGCTGTCGCCACGTTCGATGCGTTCGTGGATCGGCTGGTGGCGTTCGCGGGTGCGGGCGACCAGCGGCCGCTGCCGTCCGTGCACGTCAAGTTCGCCCAGGGCGGCGTGGCGGACGCCTGCTGGTGGACGGGTGTCGTCCTGATTGGCCCGCACGGTGAGGGGTTCGCGCAGATCGGCGCGGTGTCGTCCGACGACTCGCTCGACGGCCTCGGCGAGGTTGTGCAGCAGGTGCCAGGTATCGGCAACTTGGCGGGCCTGTGGCGCACCGGCGTGGGCGCCATCGCGGAAGGAGCCGGCACGGTCGCGACAGACAACGCTCACCTCGGGGTGTTCGCGCAGCCAGGCGGCGAAGGTGTGCGCAGTGCGGTCCGCGAGGACGTCGACAGGGCGGCGGGTGGTCATGTCGACGAGGATCGTCGCGTAGGTACGACCGCGCCGCACGGCAAACTCGTCCACGCCCAGACACGGGACAGACTCTGCCGCCGGGACGGGCAGTGCGCGAATGAGTCGGAGCAGTGTGTCCTTGCAGGTGGTGACGGCCATGCGTCCGCACAGATTGGCTCCAGCACGTCCGCCCAGGAACAGGGCGATGTCCGTGAGCTGGGCGGTGAGAGCGTTCGTACGGCGTGCGTGTCGACGGGTCAGGTCCGGGATTTGCTCGGCGAAGGTCCGACGCCCGCAACTGCCGTTGTCGCAGACGAGACGACGTGCCCGCAGATCGAGGCGTGCTCGCCGACCGGCGACGGGACGGTCCGCCAGACATCGCTGGTAGTAGCAGTGCACGCGCGAGGATCTCCATCCGCATCCCGGACAGGCGGCCGACCCTACGGTGGACCGCACAGCAAGACGGACCTCAGCGTCCCCAGAAGCACTTCTTCCACCTCGAGTCCGCCCCCCGGAAAGAGGAGGTCAGCGAGGCAAACCACATCCCCCACGCCAAGGTGATGCCCATGCACTCTTGATCATCACCCACCCCCAAATCAGAGACAGAGCCCGGAAAGTGCGCCAGAGCCTGAGAACTGACACCGGTCATGGGCGCACTGCGGCGCGACGCTGACGATGATCTCCGAAACCTCCACCACAGCTCGGTTGATCCACCAGACTTGCTCGTGTTCACGAACGGAGAAGGGACGGCAAGCATGGCGAACAGCGCACTTCTGGTGATGGACGTCCAACGGGACGTCGTGGCCATCGCCGACGACGGTTCTGGATATCTTCCGCGCCTGCGCAGGGCGATCGACGGTGCCCGGGCTGCCGGCATCCCCGTGATCTACGTGGTGATGGGGTTACGGCCGGGCGACCCAGAAGTCAGCCCTCGCAACAAGGTGATGACGAACGTCGTGCAGGCCGGTCTTTTCACCGAGGGTGCCCCTGGCACCGAGATCCATCACGACGTCGCGCCCCAGCAGGGCGACGTCGTGGTCACCAAGAGGCGGGGGAGCGCGTTCTCGGGCAGCGACCTCGACTTGGTACTCAGGGCTCGCGATATCGACAGCCTCGTTCTCACCGGCATCGCCACCAGCGCTGTAGTGCTGTCCACCCTGTGGCACGCCATCGACCTGGACTTCGGCCTCACCGTCCTGGCGGATGCCTGCCTCGACACCGACCCCGAGGTGCACCGGATCCTCACCGAGAAGCTGTTCCCGCAGTGGGCCGATGTCCTCGCCGTCGAGGACTGGCTCAAAGCCATCGCACCGTAACAGCAGTAGAGAGGGCTCTTGGCGACATTGTCCGTGTAACCAGAAGCATCCTCCCCGGTGTGCGGTTGCGACCACGGCTGTTCTGGCGCTATAGGCTCGTATGGCATCGTCCCCAAGCAGCCGGGGACTTCTTCGACCAGCCGTCGGTCCGGCCTTTGCGGGTCAGCCGCCCGGGCATGAGGTGATGAGTGCCTGGTTCAGGTGCGCTTCGCTGTGCTGGGGAGGCGTTCGTAGTTCCTCGCATTGCGACGAGCGTTCATGATCCATCCCAGGGTGCGTTCGACGCGCCAGCGCCGCGGCAGGACGAAGACAGTCGACGGTCCCGCAGCTGTGGGACGATCCGGCCCGTGGTGGTGACGAACCGCTGGCAGGCCCCGACGAGGTCGAGGTACTCGATGGCGTGCTCGATCCGGTTGACCGCCGGGGCCACCGTGACTCGCGGCGGAAGGCTTCCCCGGCCTGCCGGGAGCGTTCGACCTGAGCCTGGTCGACCTGGTGGCGGGCGGTGTCATCGGTCATCGCCCGGAAGGCGACCTCCGGACGGTGCAGCATGCTCCTGGTCACCGCCGAGGCGACCTCCTCATCCCGGGACAGCTCCTCCACCGCCCGCACCTTGTCCTCCACCGGGACCTGGGAGGCTACCGCCGGACGGCGCAAGAGGTCCGTGGTCACCGCGGCGGCGACCTCTTCGTCACGGGCCAGGTGCGGATGGCACACATCTTCTCCTGCGGGGTCACTGGCCTGGACACCTGGTGCCCGACCTCCCGCCGGGCTGCGTCCAGCGTCCACCGGTTCGTCCCCGACCGGTCGTGCCCTGGAGGGTGCAGGATCTTTTCCCACCGCACCGTCTCATCTGAGATGTCCGCGAGGATCCGGTGCACTCCGTGGGACACAGGATCCTGCGTGTAGTCCGTTCGCGTAGCCGTCACGGTGACGCTTCCGCGAACGCTGACCTCCTCCTTTTCCAGGCCCTCGTGCGACACCGCGGAGAGCGGTACATCGCGTCCCTACGGGGCCCCGACCCGGCGAACCACTCCGCACCGCACTCCGGACACACCGCCCGGTTGCCCCCGTCCCGAAGCGCGGCAACCCGGTTCTTGGTCCTGCGCACCATGCGCCAGTGCCTGGAACGACATACCGACGAGCAGTACACGGCGCCCGGCTGAGCATCTGGCTTCAGCCGGCCACCACACGCCGGGCAGATCCGCCCGACTGGTCGACCGCACACTCCGGCCATCCCACGAGGCTACGGCTCATGCCACTGCTTCCGGGAGGGACCAAGAACACGCACTCAGCGCAGGGCGTCGGCGAAGAAGTCGAGCGAACGGTCGACCTCGGCGAGCGCCGGGGTCCGGTTGAGGTGACCGTGCGGCATGCCCGCGGCCAGGTAGGTCGTGACGTCGACCTCGGACGCGGTCAACTGCCGTGCCAGGAGCTCGGCCGAGGGCCGCAGGTCGTCGTACTCGGCGATCAGGACGCGGACGGGCGGGAGGCCGTGCAGCGGGGCGGCGCCCGGCAGCGCTTCACGCGGGAGGTCGGTGAGCCGGCCGACGTAGTTCTCCACCATGAACTCGATGTCCGCCGTGGTGAACCTCATCGTCGGCGGGAAGTCCGCCATCTCGGCGGCCGTGGCGCCGTCCAGGGCCGGGACGGGGAAGTGCGCGAACGGGTAGGCGAGCAGCAGGAGATCGGCCGGACGCAGCGACGCGTCGCGGTCCCGCAGCGCGGCGGACAGCGCCAGCGCCGCGCCCGCGCTCGCCCCGCCGAGGGCCACCAGGTCGGCGTCGGCGGCCTGTTCGGTCCGCAGCCAGCGCCATGCGGCGTGGACGTCGTCCGGCGGGACGGGGTGACGGACCCCGCCCGTCGCCAGCCGGTAGTCGACGGAGGCGACCACGGCCCCGGCCCGCGCGGCCAGTTCGGCCGCGACGACGTGCGCCTCGGGCATGTCGAGGTCGCCGCCGAGGAAGCCGCCGCCGTGCGCCCACAGGACGGCCCTGGAGGCGGGGTTCGCCGGCGTGTACGTCCGTACCGGCACGGGCCCGTGCGGTCCGGGTATCTCATGGTCCTCGACGACGACGTCGGGCTCGGTCCACTCCACCGGATCCCGCATGAACGCGCCGAACCTGGCCCGCGCGTCCGCCTCGGCGAGATCGGGGAAGGTGAGGCCGGCGATCAGGTGGATTCGCTCCGCGAGATAGGGGTCCAGCGGCATGGTGGCCTCTTTCGGTGGTGTCAGGGTGGGCATGGGGCTCGACGTGGCTCGCACGCCGGGAAAGGACGGCCCGGGAACTCTTCGGGAGGGGTGTCGGGACGCCTGGGGAAGGGTGCGGGGACGCTTGGGGAAGGGGGCCAGGACACCTGGGAAAGGGAGCCGGGAAACCTGGGGAAGGGGGCCGGGGTCGACACCGGGGAAGGGCGCCGGACGTCGGACAAGGCCGGTCCAGCCGCCTTGGCGCCTCCCGCCCTCGCGCCTCCCTTTTTCCGTGCCTCCCCTCCCCTCGCGCTTCCCTCCTCTTGCGACTCCCCGCGCTCACGACTCCCGACCCTCTCGTGACCGGCTTCTCCGCGGCCAGCCTTCCCACGATCGACCTCACCGCGCTCGGTGTCCGCCTGACCGCTCTTGACCGGCCCCCCGACCGGCCTCTTGACCGGCTTCTGACCAGCCCCATCACGACCGGCGGCCGCCCGGCGACGGCCGTCCGTCAGGCCGACCCGCGTATCTCCAGCCTGATGCGCGGCTCACCTGGAGGCCCGCGGCCGGGGTCCCGTCGAGCGCGGCCCGCACCGAGTCCGCGTACACCTCGGCGATTTCCGGCTACGGCAGGTGAGCAGCGCGAACCGGTCCGACATGTCGCACAGCCGGGTCACCGCCGCCCGGTTGGTGTCGGTGACCCGGAAGTTCGGGCGCACGGCAGCGGTTCGCCGCCGCAGAGGTTGGACGGCCTCATCCCGCCCAGGGGAAGCACGGGGAGGATGAGGTGCCGGACATGTAGGCGGCCCGCTGTGTGTCAGGGCACAGCGGGCCGCGGCCAGTGGGCGCCGGCCCAGGAGGCACGGCGCCGGGATCAGGCGCCGACCGGATCGGAAGGCGCCGTGCTCGTTTCCATGAGTTGTTCCAGCTGCTCATGCGGAAGCTGTGTGGGGAGGAAGCTGAGGAACCGACGCATCGCCATGGAGGGCAGCATGCGCAGTGCGTCGGCGTTTCCCTCCAGGGCGGCGGTGGCCTGCTCCTCGGTCAGTCCGAACGTGATCGCCGAGTTCAGGGCGGGGCCGACAGTCGGGTGACCGAACCAGTCGCTGACGGTCGAGTCGAGGGTGAGCGGCCGCACGAACGTGTCCCCGGGCAGGTCGAGGGCGGCGGTGTCGACGACGTCGTGCGCGTTCTCGGCCAGGTGCACCTGGTACTGCCCGGGCGCCACGGTCCAGTCGTCGCGGCTGATGTCCCAGTAGGCGAAGGCACGGCGGTCGAGAGCGATCTCGGCGGTGGTGCTCTCCCCCGGTGCGAGCGCCACCTTGGTGAAGCCGCGAAGTTCCCGGGTCGGACTGCTGACCGGGCGCCGGGGCGCGGTCACGTAGATCTGCACCACGTGCTTGCCGAACCGGTCGCCGGTGTTGGTGACCGTGACGCTGACCCTGGCGGTGTCCGGGCCGGTGGCGGTGACGCGAAACCCGGTCTGCTCGAAGGTGGTGTAGCTCAGTCCGTGGCCGAACGGATGGCGGACGGCGATGTCGGCGGTCTCGTAGTACCGGTACCCGACCATGACGCCCTCGCCGTAGCGGACGTGTCCCTGCTCGCCGGGGAAGTTGAGGAAGGAGGGGGTGTCGTTCAGGCGGAGCGGGATGGTCTCGGCGAGTCTGCCGGAGGGGTTGACCCGGCCGGTGAGCACGTCGGCGATGGCGCCGCCGGCGGCCTGGCCGGGGAGCCAGGCCTCCACCACCGCGTCCACCTCGTCGTGCCAGCCCTCCAGTGACACCGTTCCGCCGTTGAGCAGGACCACGGCGGTGCGGCGGGCGGCTCGCGTCACAGCGTGGACCAACTCGACGTGTTCCTGCGGGAGCAGGAGGTGCTCCCTGTCGTAACCCTCCGACTCATCGGCCTCGCGCAGCCCGATGACCAGGACGGCGGTGTCGGCCTGTGCGGCCAGCGCGACGGCCTCCTCGCGCAGCCGTGCCGCGTCGGAGCGGCTGGTGGTGTCGTAGCCCTGGGCGAAGTCGACCTGGACACGGGGCAACAGGGCCCGCAGTTCGTCCACGGGGCTGTCGACCCGGGTGGCGTTGACGTGTGAGCTGCCGCCGCCCTGGTAGCGGGGGGAAGCGGCGAACTCGCCGATGACGGCGATCCGGCCGGCCGGAGCCAGCGGCAGCGTCCGGTTCTCGTTCTTCAGCAGCACCAGGCAGTCGGCGGCGGCCTCGCGGGCCAGCCGGTGGTGCGCCTCGAAGTCCACCGCGGGTGCGCCCGTCTCGGCGCGGACCCGTCCGGCCAGCTCGCGCAGCCGTGCGACGGCGGTGTCGACGACTGCTTCCTCCAGTTCACCCGACCGCACCGCGGCGGCGACGTCGGCATCGGTGCCACGAGTGTTGCCGGGCATCTCCAGGTCGGTACCGGCCAGCAGCGCGGCGACGCGGTCGCCCACGGCGCCCCAGTCGGAGACGACCAGCCCGTCGAAGCCCCACTCCTCGCGCAGCACCTGGGTGAGCAGCCGGCGGCTCTCGGCCGCGTAAGTGCCGTTGACCCTGTTGTAGGAGCACATGACGGTCGCCGGGCGTGCCTGCGTCACGATCCGCTCGAAGGCGGGGAAGTAGATCTCCCGCAGGGTGCGCTCGTCGACGTCGGCGCTGACCCTCATCCGGTCGGTCTCCTGGTTGTTGGCCGCGAAGTGCTTGACCGACGCGCCCACACCCTGGCTCTGCACGCCCGTCACATGCGCCGCGCCCAGTACGCCACTGAGGAGCGGGTCTTCGGAGAAGTACTCGAAGTTGCGGCCGCACAGCGGCGAGCGCTTGATGTTGACGCCGGGACCGAGCAGTACGTCCACGCCCAGAGCCCTCGCCTCACGGCCGAGTGCCTCCCCGACCCGGCCGACCAGCTCCGGATCCCAGCTGGAGGCAAGCGCGACCGCGGGTGGGAAACAGGTCGCCGGCTCGCTGTTGTACAGGCCGAGGTGGTCGGCCTCCTGGCGCTGGCGGCGGAGGCCGTGCGGGCCGTCGCTCAGCACGAGCGCCGGGATGCCTGCCTGTTCGGAGGGCTTGGTGGTCCAGAAGTCCTGGCCCGAGAGCAGCGCGGTCTTCTCATCGAGACTCAGCTCGGCGGCGTCGTGGTCGTGGTTGGTCGCCATGTTCTGTTCCTAGGGGTGCAAGGGGAGTGAGGTCAGCGGATGCCGGAGCCCCGACGGACGCTCAAGGGCGGTGTACGTCACGGTCCTGGCCGGGTGACTGCGCCACCGGCCGGGTCGGGTCGCAGGATCAGGCGATGGTTCCCGGCTCCGAGTCGGCTGACTTCGCCGGTGCCGAGCCAGCCTTCGGGTGCGCTGAACCGTCCGGTGGTGCCGGGTGGAAGCGAGACGTCGACGGTCAGTTCGGTTCCGCTGACCGACCAGGCGACGGATGCCCTGCCGTAGGGAGTGGTGAGGGAGGCGGCGGCCGAGGTGAGGCCGTCCCCGGGCCGGGGGGCGATGTCGAGGGTGCGGTAGCCGGGAGTCAAGGGCCGCAGGCCGGCGACGCACCGGTAGAGCCAGGCGGCGACGGCGCCGTAGGCGTAGTGGTTGAACGACAGCATCGTGCCGGCGTTCTCGAGGTCCATGGTGCCGTCGGGGCGGATCGCGTCCCACCGCTCCCACATGGTGGTGGCACCACGCTCGACCTGGTAGAGCCAGCCCGGGCACTCGGTGTTGAGCAGGAGTTGATACGCCTCGGCCGTGTGCCCGGTGTCGGTCAGGGCGGGCAGCACGAAGGGGGTGCCGAGGAAGCCGGTGGCGATACGGCCTCCGTTGGCGCGCACCAGGGCGGCGAGCGCCTCGCCCACTGCGGCTCGCTCCGCCGTCGGCACGATGCCGAACTGGAGGGCGAGCGCACATCCGGTCTGGGTGGTGCGGGCGTGGTCGCCCCACTTCCGCCAGGCGGCTTCGGCGGTGCGCCGGTGCAGGTCCGCGTACCGATCGGCGTCGTCGGCGCGGCCCAGTTCACGGGCGGCGTCGGCGAGCAGCCGGGCGCTGTGCGCGACGAAGGCGGTGGCGACGTAAGCGGAGTCGGTGGTGGCGCGCGCCGGGTCCTCCGGTGGTGCGGCCGGGTCGAGCCAGTCACCGAGTTGCGCGTTGCCGCTCCAGGTTCCGTCCTCGTCCAGGTGGGCGTGGGTGAACTCGACCCAGGCGCGCATCGCCACGTAGTGGCGGCCCAGCAGGCTGCGTCGGCCGTAGGCGTCGAAGAGGGCGGCGGGTACGACGGTGGCGGCGTCGCCCCAGCCGGCGGCGGAGCCGGTGAACGGCAGGTCGCTCGGCGGCGGATCGCCGAGGTCCACCTCGGGGACCACCATCGGGACCGCGCCATCGGGCCGCTGCTCGATGGCGAGGTCGGTGAGCCAGCTGTCGAGGAAGGAGCCGCTGTCGAACGTGGTGCACGCCGTCGGGGCGAAGGCCATGAGGTCTCCGGTCCAGCCGAGCCGCTCGTCGCGTTGGGGGCAGTCCGTGGGTACGGCGAGGAAGTTTCCGCGCTGGGAGCGGACCACGTTGCCGTACAGCGTGTTCACGCGCTCGTCGGAGCAGTGGAACTCGCCGATGCGGCGCAGGTCGCTGACCACCACCTGGACCTCCACCGCCTCGATGGTGACCCCCGGGGAGGCGTCGATCTCGGCGTACCGGAAGCCGTGGAAGGTGAACTCCGGCTCCAGATCGACTGCCCCACCGGCCAGGGTGTACTGGTCGGTCGCTCGTGCGCCGCGCAGGATGCTGGTCAGCAAGCGGCCGTCGCCGTCGAGCACCTCGGCGTGCCGGACGGTGACCGTGCTTCCCGCCGGGCCGGCGGCGCGCACTCTCAGCCAGCCGGTGACGTTCTCGCCCGCGTCGAGCGCGATCATGCCGTCGGGCAGTACCCGTTGCTCCGGCTGGATGACCTGCACGACGCGTACGGGTGGGTGGGCCCGCTGCGTCAGCCCCGAGGGCAGCGACAGGACGGCGGCCCGCTCCCAGTCGCGGTCGTCGAAACCCGGCAGTCGCCAGCCGTGCGGCTCCAGGCGCAGATCGCGCTCGCAGCCGTCGTACAGATCCGCCGCCAACAGGTCGCCGTAACCGCCCCGCCACCGGTCGTCGGTGGCCACCGTGACGGTGGTGCCGTCGGCCAGGGTGACTTCGAGCTGGGCGAGCAGCGCGGAGGTGTCTCCGTAGACGTTGCGGTTCTTGTGCCAGGTCAGGTGGCCTCGGTGCCAGCCGTCGCCGATCGCGGCGGAGAGAGCGTTGTGGCCGGGGCGGAGGAGGGCGGTGACGTCGTAGGTGGCGTAGAGCAGCCGGTTGAGGTAGCTGGTCCAGCCCGGTTCCAGCAGTTCGTCGGAGACGGGACGCCCGTTGATCGCGGTGCGGTGGACGCCCAGTGAGGTCACGTACAGCCGCGCCGACACCGGCTCCGCCGGGAGGGCGAACTCCCGGCGGAGCAGCGGCACGGGGCCGGGGGAGGTACGGCCCCGGTCACTGGGGACATGGACGGGACGGGCGGTCCAGTCAATGTCGTCGAGCAGCGCTGCCTCCACGCGGGCGGGTCCGCTCCATTCCGTCCACCCGAGATCGGTGCGAACCCGTACGCGCCAGTGCCGGACGGCGCGGCTGTGCAGCGGCTCGGCGGGCCACGGGTGGTCCGTCACCGTGTCGGACCCGACCTCCCCACTGGACTGCGCGTCGGTGAAGGAAGGGTCGGCGGACACCTGGATCTCGTAGGCCTGCTGCAGGACGCCCGGTCGGTCGCTCTCCAGCGACCACGACAGTTCGGGTGCGGGATACGGGGTGGCCACGAGACCGGAGTCGTCCGCGGTGCGCAGCCCGACGACCGATGTCGTGGCGTCCGTCGTGGAAGAGCCCACGAAGCTCGATGTCTCGGTCACTGGAGGTGCCTCCGCAGGAAGCGCAGGGTCGACTGGTGCAGAGTGGTGCGGTGCGGGACACTGCCCCAGGCGTGGTCAGCGCCCTCGACGATCTCGAGTTCGGCGTTGCCGCCGTAGTGGTCCAGGTAACGGCGCACGTACTCCAGGGGGACGATGTCGTCCTTGTCGCCGTGCAGGATGTGGACCGGGCCCGAGTACCCGCTCGACCGCCCGTATACGTCGAGACCGGCGATGCCCTCGATGAGTGCGGGGCTCATCCGGTGCCCGTCGGCGTCGAAGTAGCCCTTCACCTCGACCTCCGCCGCGAGGCTGCGGCCCTTGAGGTAGCCGCTGCCGATCTCGAAGGGGGCGACCGCCGCCGGGGACCACAGGCACAGCGCGCCGATCCCGGCCTCCTCGGCGGCGACGACGCCGGCGACGACGCCGCCCATGCTCATACCCACCAGGCCGATGCGGTCCGGATCGACGAAGTCGAGGGTCCGGGCCGACCGCAGTATCGCGCGGGTTTCGGCGATTTCGCCGCTCATGGTCACGCCGAAGAAGTCGCCGTCGCTCTCGCCGTGCCCCGACAGGTCGAACCGGATCGAGGCGACACCGTTGGCCTGCAACAGCCGGGACATGGCGACGAAGTTGGGCAGTTCGATCCGGTTGGAGGTGAAACCGTGGACGAAGACCGCGGTCGGCCAGCGGGTGCCCGTCGCACCTTCGGGGATGTGCACCGTGGAACGCAGTGTCAGGCCGTTGTGACGGAAGTCGTGATGACGGATCACGTGGCTGCCTTTCCGGTGGTCTGGGGGGCGGATGGGTTCGGCGCGTCGGGTCGGGTGGCCGGGGGCTTGACCGGCGAGGTACCGGGGCAGGGCCGATGACGGCTTGCGTCCACCGTCAGGGCGGCGAGCAGGCCGGACATCAGGCGATGGTGGCCAACGCCAAGACCCGAGAAGACTTACCCAGTCGCGCCACTTACACGTTTAGGTAAACTAGGCGGGACAAGCTAGCCGCAGCCGAGAGCTTTGGCAAGAAGACCGTCAGTGGGGTGGGACGCATGACCGGTACATCCGGCCGTAGACGTGTGACCGGCGCGGATGTCGCGCGGGAGGCCGGCGTCTCCCGCGCTACGGTGAGCTACGTCCTCAACGACGCCCCCCATCAGAAGATCCCCGAAGCCACACGGCAGCGGGTGTGGGAAGCGGCGGCCCGGCTCGGCTACGCGCCCTCGGCCGCGGCACGCTCACTGCGGATGGGACGCTCGGAGATCGTCCTCGGCCTGCTCCCGGACTGGCCGGTCGAACACATCCTCGGGCGGTTCGTCCAGCAGTTGACCAACGCCTTCGCCGAACACGGGCTGACCTTTGTCGTGCACGCACCGGCTCGGCCCGCCCGGCCCCTCCGGGATACCTGGAAAGCCATGACCCCCGCGGCGGTGCTGGCCCTGGACGACATACCCGAGCCTGAGGCCGTCGCCATGCGTGCCGCGGGAATCGAGGTCGCCGTGGCGCTGCACGGCTCGGTGCAGGGTCGGTACCGGCCTCCTCTCGTGTCGGAGGAACCGGTGGGAGAAGCGCAGGCCCGCCACCTCGTCGGCTCGCACCGCCGGATCGGCTACGCCTACCCGGACCTGCCGAAACTCGGCGTCCTGGCAGAGCCGCGACTGGACGGCGTGCGCAAGGTCTGCGCCGAACTCGGCCTTCCGGAGCCGGATGTACGAACCGTCCCCATCGGCGCGAACGCTGCCGCGAAAGCGGTGAAGGCATGGCTCGCCGCCGACCCGCCGGTGACGGGGATCTGCGCGTTCAACGACGATGTCGCCATGTCTGTGCTCGTCGCCCTGCGGTCCCTGGGGCTGCGGGCCCCACAGGACCTCGCCGTCATCGGTGTCGACGACATCCCCGGCGCGGCGCTGGCGCAGCCACCGCTCACCACGATCGTCCGTGACACCGACGCCATCGCACGCGGCCTGGCCCGCCGCATCGTCGACACACTCAGCGGGATGGAGACACGCGTCGAACCCATCCGGGTTCCGCTCCGGGTGCACGACCGGGCATCCACCTGACCGGCTTCGCTGTCACAGCAGTCCACCGGCGGCACCCGCCCCGCAGAGGGCACGGACCCGCGCGACGGCGGTCAGCCGCACCGTCCCGCGTATGACGCCAGCCACGGCATGTCGCTGCCGTGGCGACGGGGCAGACGCTGCGTTGCGAAGCGGCAGGTCAGCGCCACCGAGGCCGAGCGCGTCAACCCCGATTGTCCGGGGCGCTCGTCGAGGCCGCCGGCGGCACCGTGGCACGCGGGCCGACCATGAACGACTCCCCGCCGCCCACTACCTCGTCCCCGGCGCACCTACGCACCACTGACGGGCCGACCGGCTGCCGCCCAGGGACACACTCGCCGACAGGGCGGCTTACCGTCCGCCCCTGCCCCGCCGCTCTCCCGCCGTCCTGACCTCCGCGTGGCTACCGCCCGCTCCACGAGCACCATGGTCGCGTCGAGGTCAGTTGCCCTCCCGAGGGCCGGCGCGTGCCTTCGCCCGCCAGCCGAAGGCGTCGGCTCAGCTCAGCACGCATCAGCCCGAGCCCGGACGGCCGGCGCAAACGCGCACTCGCACTGTGGCGGGAATTCGTACACAGCACCTTCGGATTCGTCCAATTACGGTGCCGTCGCCACCGCTTACAGTGCCCCCGCTACACCGGCTGCCGGGGTAGCGGCACTCAACCAACCCCATCTTTCGAAGGAGAAACATGGCGATCGATTCGTCGGCGCGGCTCGCCGAGATGTTCGAGAAGCCCGAGGTGAAGGCACAGGCCGACCATGCGGTGGAGCTCATCGCGGGACTGGCGGCAGGAGACACGGCGAAGGTTGCCTCGCTCTACTCCGGCCACGTCGACATCGACGACCCCTACGACGGGCGCGGGGTCGGGGACAGCGGACTGGAGATCGTCCGGAGCTGGCAGCCGGCGCGGCTCGCGGAGGTCGGCGAGATCCGTCTAGAGCACTACACGCAGGCGGACGGCCTCGGCGCCGCCGAGCTCGCCGTCGACCTGACGAAGCCGGACGGTTCCCGGGTGACCTCCAAGATGGTGGTCGTCAGTGAGCTGGACGAGAAAGCCGGGCGCCTCCTCCGCAGCCGTCTCTACTACCGCCGGGCCTGGATCGACGGACGCCAGCACGTGCGCCTGTCGATCAAGGAGAACACCATCGGCGAGATCACTTTCAGCAATCCGGTGATCCAGCGTTACCAGAACGCCCTGCACAGCGGTGATCTGGCCGAGATGGCCGCCGTGTTCAGCCCGGACGCCTATCTGGACGGCCATGGCCAAAGTCGGGTCCTCTACGACAAGGTCGGCATGGGGCTGTACGAAGGCCGCGACGACGTCCTCTACTGCTTCAAGCAGATGTTCGACATCGAAGGCCACGGCGACGAGGAGGCCCAGGACCACGTCAGCGTCGGCGAGATCATCGATCGCCGCAACGTCTTCCACGACGGCATGACCACCATCATGGAGTTCTGCATCCTCCGTCCGAATGATCCGAACGCCCCCGAGCAGGCGGGCGTCGCGGCGTACGAGCTGGGCGACGACGGTTTGCTGGGCGCCGCGCGCATCTATGACGAGGGATGGTGATCGAGGAACTGCCCGCCCTCCCCCCATCCGGAGACGAAGGACATCCAGCGCACCGGCAGCCGGTGCGTGCAGGCTCACGGCCCGCATGCCTGGCAAGCACCGCACCGAACCGATCGCCCCAGCCTGAACGCGCCCCTTCCCGCCACCGGCTTCCCGGCGGGGACGGGGCCGCCGCCAGCTGGGACCCGTGCTGCCGCGCGGGGCGGGCACCGCCTCGGCCGCAAGGCGCAGGCCGAACGGGTCGAGGTGCCTTCGGGCCTGGCGGTCGACGACGGGGGCCACCCGCTCGACGGTCACACAAGCGGCCCAGCCTTGGGCCTCCCCGGTGCGACAGGCTCCACGGCACTCGTGCGTCCGACCACACACGGTTACTCAAGGACGTGCTGAGCGGCGGAGTGGCCACGACCTGCGGTCGGGTTCGTAGTCTGTCTATACGAAGCGCGATGGCGTCATCCATGCCGCTTCGAGGCAGGAGACACCGCCGGGTCCGCGGCTCAGTCGAATGTGCCGGAGACATGACCTTTCCCCGTCGTCTCCGACAGCCATCACGACCGCCGGCGAACAGGGAGAACCATTGGACGAGGATATGCCCCCGCACGGCAGCTCGGCGGTCGAGGCCCTGGCGGCGCTGCTCGGCACCGTCGTCGCCATCAGGGCCGGCGGCGTATCCGGCGGACAGGCGCTGGCGCCTCTCGGCCGACGTGGGGCGCTCACCATCCCGCTCGCCACCCCGGTCGACCCCGGGCCCACCCGTGCGCGGATCGAACTGATCGCCGACGTCGTGCACGTCGTCATCCCAGCGGGCGGTCAGGGCATCGACATTCTCGTGCCCGAAGAGGAGATCTCCAGGAATGCCGGGACGATCACCATCGATGGCCATTGGCTCGACCGCGTCCGCATCGTATGGGCGACCATCCGCCTCGCTCCGCTGGCTGCCGCACAAGCTCCCGACTGGTCGGATCTCCTCACAGAACAAGCTGTCACGCGCTACCAGTCCGCACACCGGTACTCCCTCGCCCTCGAGCGCGCGATCGACCGCTGCATCCGGGAAAACGACATGGACGCCCTCTCACGGCAGCTCGCCACCGAGCCACTCGGTCGAAGCGCGGGGCGCCTGGCCAAAGGGAACGCACTGCGCGGGCTCCAGAACCTGGTCATCAGCCTCCTCACCGTCGCTACGCGCAGCGCCGTCGATGCGGGGACCAGCGTGCCGATGGCCTTCGGTATCAGCGATCACTTCATCCAGGAGATAGAACAGGTCAAGGAGTCGGGCGAGTTGGTGCCGCTCCTGCTGCGTGCGATCACCGCGCTCGCCGAATCCGTCGCCATGTCCCGTCAGCTCGGGCGGTCCACACTCGTACGCGCGGCTGAAGAATGGATCTTCGTCCACCTCGACGAGAACCTGCGGCCCTCCGCCATCGCCCTCGCACTCGACGTCAGTACCGACTACCTCGCCGCGCAGTTCCGACGGGAGACAGGGATGTCCATCGACACATACGTCCAACGCCGGAAGGTCGAGCAGGCCCGAACCATGCTCACCCACACCACGCTGCCCGTCCCGGAGATCTGTGCGCAGCTCAACTTCTACGACCAAAGCCACTTCAGCAAGGTGTTCCGCAGACACACAGCCGAGACTCCGCGGCAGTACCGCATGCGCACCAGGTCCCGCAGCGCCCCCGGCGAACGGGCCGGAACATGAAGCGTCCCCCTCCCCATACCCCCCAGAAGGCCGGCACAGGGCCCTAACCGTTCGGACGGGTCGGCGAGCACCGTGCCCCTGTCGCGGGTGCTAAGGGCCGACGCACTGCCCATGCGCGACCGTGGGCTCATGTCGCCACAGAGGCCACATCCGCTCTGGTCGCCCTTCTGCGCAACCCGCGGTCCAAGACCATCCGCTGCCAACCCCTTGCGCTGCGGAGACGACACAGTTAGTTTACGCGCACCGCACTTAAACGTATAAGCGATTCGTGTAAGTCAGCGTGGCCAGCCCGGATGGAGGCGACGAAGTTGGACATCATGCCGACCGGTCCGGTCATCCGGTCATCGACATCGAGATGGGCGCCGCACACCACATGTGGGGCGGGGCAGTCCTCCGGGCGAACGTCCGCCGCTCACGCACCGACGAGCCGAACCGTCGCGTACCGCACAACCGTGCGGACGTACTGTCGCTCGTCAGTGATCCGCTCGACGAGCCACTGACCGTGGGCCACCTGACCTCACACCGCACGCGTCCACCGACGCTCCGGCCGCCGGTTCATTGTGCGACTGTGGGGCGTCTGCCCCGGCGACGGTCGGTCGATCACGATGACTGGCGGCATCATCCGGGCGAGTCCCCCACGACCACGAAATTCCGCCGCCTCGTACCAGCCTCACGGGCGGATCGGCACGGATGCCGGCTCAGCGGCCTTCCAGACCGCGATCCCACCTCTGGACACCGGCGAGCTCTCCCGAAACCCGGCTGACCAGCGGCCCGCCTTCCGGACCATCCACCTCGATGGCGCCCCTATCCACCCACATCACCGTTCCAGCCCTCCCCATCCCCCTCCCGACACGACGGAGACCCTCAATGAAGAGAAGAACCGCACTCCAGGCCTCGATCGGCGTGGTCACGGCCCTCGCACTCGCCGCGTGCGGCGGTGAAAACAGCGACGGCGAGAGCACCGGCAACGCCGGTCCGGCCACGGTGACCATTGCCCTGTCCTCGGCGCCCAACAGCCTGGACCCCGCCCAGATTGCTGTCGGCCCCTTCCTCAACTACGTGGATCCGGCCTATGCGTCCCTGCTGACCCGGAAGGCCGACGGCAACCTGGGGGCCGGACTGGCCGACAAGTGGGGCTACGTCGGCAAGGGGAACACCAAGTTCAAGCTCCGCCTCCGCAAGGGCGTGAAGTTCGCCGACGGCACACCGGTCACCGCAACCGATGTCGTCAACTCGATCAAGTACTTCCAGAAGGGCAGCGGACCCGGCGGCGCCTGGTTTCGACCCCTGAAGTTCTCCACGCCGGACAGCTCGACCGTGGTGATCACCAGCCCGACGCCCAACCCCGACATGGGGACGCTGTTCACGCCCGCATACCTGGGCGGCGCCATCATCAGCCCGGCGGGGCTGAAGGACCCGAAGAAGCTCGCCTCCGCGACCTTCGGCGCCGGGCCGTACGTGTACAGCGCCAAGCAGTCGGTCTCCGGCGATCACTACGTCTACGTTCCGAACAAGAACTTCTACGACAAGTCCGCCATCCACTTCAAGAAGATCACCGTCAAGGTGATGCCGAACGTCAACTCGCAGGTGCAGGCCCTGAAGTCCGGGCAGATCGACCTCATGTTCGGCACGCCTGACGTGGCGCCGACCGTCAAGGGCAACAAGGCGATCACCACGCTCCAGAAGCCCACCACCTGGGCGGGCCTGTTCCTCCTGGACCGCGACGGCACCGTCGTCAAGGGACTGGCCGATGTGCGTGTACGGCAGGCGCTGAACCACGCCATCGACCGCTCCGCGATCACGAAGGCGGTCTACGGCGACTACGGGACACCGGTCTCCCAGCCGACGATGCCCGGTTACGAGGGCTACAGCACCGAGGCCGAGAAGATGTACCCCTACGACCCGGCCAAGGCCAAGCAACTGCTGAAGGCGGCGGGATACAAGAAGCTGACCATCCCGGTGAACTACGGGTCGTTCGACCCCGTGACGACCAAGATGCTGCAGGCCGTGCAGGACCAGCTCGCCAAGGTGGGCGTGACGCTGAAGCTGAAGGCCGCCGCGAACTTCGGTGGCTGGATCAACGACCTGGTGTCGAGGAAGAACGCGGCAACCGTCCTCTCACCCGGCACGGGCGGTGACTCCAACTTCTACGCACAGCAGCCGGCGTTCACCAAGACGGGCATCATGAACGTCTTCGGTGTGGACGACCCGGACTTCAACGCCGCGTACGAGCAGCTCGCCGAGTCGGGCCCGCAGTCCAGGGTCACGGCGTCGAAGGACCTGACCGATGTGATCGTGCGGAAGGCGCTCGCGCTGCCGGTGTCCGGTACCGACACGATCGTCCTGTACAACAGCAAGCTGCGGGGTGTGCAGTTCCCCAAGGGCACCGGTCAGCTGATCTCGAACACTCTGTGGACCACTGGCTGACGAGGACCGATGTTTCCCCTCATTCTCCGCAGGCTGGCGCTGTCCATCCCGCTCCTGGTGGCCGTCTCGGCGATCACCTCGCTCCTGGAGTCGTTCGTGCCGGGGGACCCGGCACGAACGATCCTGGGAATCAACGCGAGCGAGGAGCAGTACGACGCGCTGAGGGCCGCGCTCCATCTCGACAAACCGTTCGCCGAGCAGTACTGGCTGTACCTGCGCGACGTCCTGCACGGCGACTTCGGCATCTCGCTCTTCAGCGGCGAGTCCGTGCTGACGGTGATCGGGCAACGCCTGCCGGTCACGCTGACCCTGGTGATCGGGGCCACCGTGCTGTCGACCCTGGTCGGCGTTCTGCTCGGCGTGTACAGCGCGACGCGTGGCCCGGTCACCCGTCGAGTGACCGACGTGATGTCCCTGATGGGCAGCGCCCTGCCCAACTTCTGGGTCGCGCTGATGCTCGTCTCCCTTTTCGCCGTCAAGTTCCCGATCTTCCCGGCCACCGGGTACACCCCGTTCGCCCAGTCACCGGGACAGTGGGCGGCCGGCCTCGTGCTGCCTGTGGTCGCTCTCTCGATCGGGGGTGTCGCCCTGATCTCCAAGATGACCCGCGACGCGATGCTCTCCACCCTGGGCCTCGACTACATCAGAACACTGCGAGCGTCCGGCGTCGGTCCCGCATCCATCGTCTGGAAGCACGCCTTGCGCAGTTGCGGGATACCGGTGGCGACCGCGATCGGCATCACGATGATCTCGTACATCCCCGGCACGATTCTCGTCGAGAACATCTTCACCCTGCCCGGGCTGGGCACCACGGTCGTGGATGCGACCAACCAGCACGACCTGCCGGTAGTGCAGGGCCTCACCATCACCTTCACGGTCATGGTGATCCTGATCAACCTTCTCGTCGATGTTCTCTACAGCCTCCTGAACCCGAAGGTGCGTGTGGCATGACCACTGCAGATCCGCGCATGAGCGCGCCATCACGCAAGTGGACCAACCCCTTCGCCGGGATCTCGCGCCGGCCGCTCACCGCGGCAGCCCTCGCCGTGGTCCTGGCGGTCAGCGCCGCCGTGATCCTCGCTCCCCTTCTGGCACCGCACCCGCCGCTGGCGCAGGACCTGCTCCAGGCACGCGGCGGTCCGTCGGCAAGCCACCCGCTGGGCACCGACGACTTGGGGCGCGACGTGCTGAGCCGACTGCTCTACGGCGGGCGGCCGGCCCTGTTGGGGGTGGGTGTCGCCGTGAGCGTCTACATCGTCCTCGGCATGTCACTCGGCATCCTCGCCGGCTACCTGCGCGGCTGGACCGACCGGGTCATCGTGCCCGTGCTGGACGTCCTGCTCTCCGTTCCCGCAGTCATCCTCATGCTCGCCGTCCTGGCGATCTTCAGCCAGAGCAACGTCGCCGCCATGTTCACACTCGGCGTCCTCTCCTCGGCGAGCCTCGCACGGATCATCCGCGGCTCGTGCATCGCGCTGCGGGAGGAACTGTTCGTGGACGCAGCCAAAGTGTCCGGGCTCAGCTCCGTACGGATCATGGGACGGCACATCTTCCCCGGCCTGGTGGGATTGCTGCTGGTCCAGGTGTGCCTCTTCTCGGGCATCGCCCTCATGGTGCAGACCGGCCTCGGGTTCCTCGGTCTGGCCACCCCGCCGCCGGCTCCCAGCTGGGGCGGCATGGTCGGAGAGGCCGCGCAGGTCATGGAGCAGAACCCTTACCTGCTGCTCGTCACCGGCGGACTGATCGGCCTCATGTCCATCTCCTTCGGGCTGCTCGGCGACGGGCTGCGCGACCTCGACCAGGACCGGAGGCGAGGGAACAGCGGCGGTCGGCCGCGGCGACCGGTTCCCGTGGCGGTCACCAAGGACACCACCGAACCGCCGTCGGACACAGCTCCGGACACGGGCGTGCTCGCCGTGCGCGACTACTCCATCGCCTTCGACACCGCGCAGGGGCCGCGTACCGTCGTCGACTCCGTCAGCTTCACGGTGAACGCCGGTGAGATCTTCGGCCTGGTCGGTGAGTCCGGCAGTGGCAAGACAGTGACCGGCCTGTCACTGCTGGGGCTGCTCGCCCCAGCCGGCAGAGTGACGGGCGGCTCGGCCTGGCTGGCCGGGAACCGGATCAGCGGTATGCCGGAGCGGGAGCTGCGGCGCATCCGGGGCCGCGAGATAGCCCTGGTGTCGCAGGAACCCATGGTGGCACTCGACCCCTATTTCACCATCGGCTCCCAGTTGGGCGAGGTCATCCGCCGCACCGGCACCGTGTCGGGCGGGAAGGAAGCCGTGCGGCAACGGATTCGCGAGCTGCTGACCAGCGTCCAGCTCCGCGATCCGGACGATGTCGCACGCCGGCACCCGCACGAGCTGTCCGGCGGCATGCTCCAGCGGATCGCCATCGCCATGGCGCTGGCCGGGGCACCGACGGTACTGATCGCCGACGAACCCACCACGGCACTGGACGTCACGGTGCAGGCCGGCATCCTGGATCTCCTCCGGTCACTGCGCGACGAGCGCGGCATGGCCATCATCCTGATCACCCACGACCTGGGAGTCGTGGCCGACATCTGCGACCGCGCGATCGTGATGGAGAGGGGCCGGATCGTGGAAGACGGCTCGGTCGAGGACCTCTTCTACAGGCCCCAGCACTCGTACACGAAGAAACTCATCCAGAGCACACCCAGCATCGCACCTATCGAGGGGAGGGTCGCGTGACCGGCACACCCGTACTTCAGCTGGACGGCCTTGCGGTCCGCTACCCGTCCCGTGGCTTCCGCAAGCCTCCGACCACGGTCATCGAGGACGTGTCGTTCGACGTCGGTCCCGGCGAGACGGTCGCGCTCGTGGGCGAGTCCGGTTCGGGCAAGACCACCATCGGCAGGGCCGTCCTGGGCCTGACCCCGGTCAGCGGCGGGCGCGTACTGCTCGACGGGCGGGACATCACCCGTCTCACCGGCCGTGCCCGCCGCGCACTGTCCACCGACATGCAGGCGATCTTCCAGAATCCGTACGGGTCTCTCAACCCGGCGCTGCCCGTCGGCCGGACGCTGGCCGAGCCCCTGCTCGCCGATTCCACCCGCTCACGCCACGAAGTCCGCGCTCACATCGCCGACCTGCTCCGCCGCGTCGGCCTGCCCGAGGACGCTGCCGACCGGTACCCGGCCCAGTTCAGCGGAGGTCAGCGCCAGCGCATCGCCATCGCCAGGGCGGTGGCCCGGCAACCCAGGATCATCATCTGCGACGAACCGACCAGCGCCCTGGACGTCACCACCCAGGCCGCCGCCCTGGATCTCCTCTCCGAGCTCCAGAACACGCTCGGGTGTGCGTTCCTGTTCATCACCCACGACCTCGCGGTCGTCAAGGAGTTCGCGGCGCGCACCTTGGTGTTGCAGCACGGACGCATCGTCGAAGAGGGGCCCAGCGTCGACGTGTGCGACCGGCCGCAGCACGAGTACACCCGGCGACTTGTGGCGGCCGCGCCCGTCCCCGACCCGGTCCTGCAACGCAGCCGCCGTCAGCAGCGGATGGAGGTGGAAGCAACCGCTCGATGAGCCGGCCGGCCCAGACCGACGAGGCCGTTCAGAGGGACGGCCTCCGCCTCCCCCCGGCTCCCCAGCCGCACCTCTGTGCTGCACAGAGCCGGAGAGTCCCTCCAGCGATCCGCCGGGACAGCTCGGAGCCCGCGGCATGACGGCCGACGGCCCCGCATCGGCGTGATTCCGTGGCGGCGGAGTCCTCGCCACTCAGGCTCAGCAGCAGGACGGTACCGGTCCCGGTCGTCCGCCGCGCAGTCACGGTGCGTCGGCCAGAAGGACGGCGAGCCATCCGGCGACCTGCTCGCCGTCCACCCTCCACGAACCTGCAAGCGCCCGCCCCTGGCCAACAGCCTGGCCGGGCGACCGTTGACGTGAGCTTTCACTCTCCTCAGCAGGTGTTCCGAGGGCACTTCCTTCGCAGCGGACAAGGGTGCAGCCGCCGCACTCACACGTCAGGAAGTCAGCTCTCGCTCTCGTAGCGGTGCGCCATGCGCGTACCGCTACGTCCCGCGTCCTGGTGCCCTACCGGCACGCCACGCAACCCCGCTCAGGTCTGGACGCACGAGCACATACGGCGCTCACACCTCAGCACGGAAAGGATCATCGTGTCGAAGGCACAACTGCTCCGGAGCGCGGTTCTCATGGCTGCCGGAGCCATGCCGGTCCTGGCCATACCTCTGTTCGTCATGGGTGTGATGCCTCTGACGGCAGAGGCGCTCTACCTGGTGATCCCCCTGGCGCTGCTGACCGTGGCTCTCGTGCTGCACGGTTCGACGGAAGCGATGTGGGCGCTCAAGGGGCTGATCGCCGGAGTGGCAGGGGTGGCCGTCTATGACACGGTGAGGATACCCATGGTCGTGGCGGGCATCTGGCCGGACTTCATTCCGCGCCTCGGCGCGTGGGTGGTCGGCAGCGACGAAGACCAGCCGTTCGTCGGCTACCTGTGGCGCTACCTCGGTGACGGCGGCGGCATCGGGATGGCCTTCTTCGTCTTCTGCCGGGCGGTGGCGTCGTTCCGCCCCTCACTGATCACCGCTCGGCCCGCACTGCTGTCCGTCGGCTACGGTGTCTTCATCTGGTGCGGCCTCCTGGCCACGGTCGTCCTCCCACCCCATGGCTCCGACCTGCTCTTTGCCCTGACACCGGAGAGTTTCTGCCTCAGCCTCCTCGGACACCTCATCTACGGCACCGTGCTCGGCCTTTTCCTTTCGAGAGCGGTGACTGACGTGCTGCGGCCGGAAGTGACAGCAGCCTTCTGCGACATGGCCCCGGCGGGAAAGCACAAGAGCCCCTTCGCATCAGAGGCATGATCACCGGCTTCCCAAGGCCTCCGTGCACCGGTCAGGCGGATTCCCGGACACGGATCAGGAACTCGTCCTGGAGGGGCTCGGCAGGGATCTCCCTTCCGTTGAGCGTGTCAACGACGCGGCGGGCTACGCCCCGCGCGAGGGCGTCGGTGTCGCGGACGACCGTGGTGAGGGGCGGGACTGCCAGCGCCGCGGTGGAGATGTCGTCGACGCCGATCACGGCCAGGTCATGCGGAGCACGCAGTCCGAGGTGGCTCAGCCCGGCCAGCACAGCCAGGGCGACGTCGTCGTTGAAGGCGCAGACACCGGTCACCGACGGGTCGGCGGCAAGCCATGCCTTCACCGCTTCGGCGGCACCACGGGCATCGAGGGGCACCGTTCGGACATCCGGCTCCGGGAGGCCGAGTTCGGCGCATACCTTGCGGACGCCGTCCAGGCGCGGCTGGGCAAGGACGTCAAGGCCCGCCAGATCGGGGTAGGCATAGCCGAGCCGGCGGTGGGGTCCGGCGAGGTGTCGTGCTTGCAGTGCGCCGATCGGTTGCTCGGACACCAGAGGAGGCCGGGGCTCACCGTGTATCGACCCGTTCATCGCCATGACCACCTCGACACCTGCGGCTTGCATCGCCTCGGCTTCCAGGTCGGCGAACTCGTGCAGGGACAGCACCGCTGCGGGCGTCATGGCTTTCCAGATCTCCCGCAGGGGGCGCGCGGGACGAGCCGACGAGTGCACGACGAAGGTCAGTCCGTGCTCGGCGAAGGCGTTGGTCAGCTGCTGGATGAGTCGTCCGAGGACCTGTTCGATCGGCCAGTCCGGCAGCAGGCCGAGGACGATCTCCGAGCGTCCCATCCGCAGTGAGCGTGCCGCGGCCGAGGGCGCGTAGCCGAGCCGGGCCGCCGCTTCCCACACCCGCTGCCGCGTGGCCTCGGGGATCTTCTGATGGGGGACGTCGTTGAGGACGTAGCTCACCGTCGCGCGGGAGACTCCGGCCTCCCGCGCCACATCCGCGCTGGTCACCCGCCTGCCGCTGGACACCCCGGTCACCCGCCCGCCCTCGGTCGCACCTCTTGTCAAAGCCCACGGCCGCGGTTAGCTTACCTGCCGGACCACGCCACTGGCACGCGTAAGTGAAACGAGTACGCGGGTCTGTCACTGCATGCCCGTGCCCTGCGTGCACTCGGCCGGACGGATCGTGGCCAGGCCAGCACTCTTCGCATCTTCCTTCCCACCCTTCCCGGTGCTCGATGAGGAGGACCCATGTCCGAGCTGCAGGACACCGCGAGACGCTCGTGGAAGACGGCGGTGCTGGCGGGGATGGCCTCCTACCTGGATGCCGGAGCCCTCGTGACGTCGGGAATCGCGATCGGTGGATACTACGCCGGCCCACTGCAGCTCGGCGCCGGGACGATCGGATCTCTGCTGGGGCTGCAGACCCTGGCGTTCGCGGCCGGCGCGCTGTTCGGCGGTCGGCTGGGCGACCGGTACGGCCGTCGGAAGATCTTCACTCTCTCCCTGATGCTCTATTCCGTCGGCATCCTGCTGCTCCTTGCAGCGGCCGGTCCCGCTCTGCTGTACGCGGGTGTGGTCGCGACCGGTGTGGCCATCGGCGCGGACCTGCCCGTCTCGCTCGCCCTCGCCAACGAGGAGGCACCGGAGGGCAAGAAGGGCACCATGGTGGTGTTCTCGGGCATGCTCTGGCTCGCCGGCATTGTGGCAGTCCTCGCTCTGAGCTCCTTCATGGGCGTGCGGGGTATGGCAGGAGGCCGGATCCTCTTCGCTCACCTGCTGATCGTGGCCATCGTGGTGCTGCTGTTGCGCCTGACCCTCAGTGAGTCGGCCGAGTGGGCCGCGGCTCGACGCGCGGCCGACGCGCACACCGCCGACGGTCACCAGAGCATCGAGTTCACCCGCATCAGGCAGCTGTTCAGGGCCCCGGCCCTCTACGCCCTGCTCGCGACGGGGCTGTACTACGCCACCTGGAACCTCGGCGCGAACACGCTCGGCCAGTTCGGCACCTTCCTGTGGACCAACCTGGCCAAGGGGGAAGTCGAGCACTTCTCCCAGCTCAGCCTCCTCGGACTGCCCATCGGTTTCCTGGCCGGCCTGTTGTTCATGCGGGTGGTGGACACGCCCGCCCGGCACGCCTGGTTCGCCGCCGGCTCCGCCCTCCTCGTCACCGCCTGGGCCCTGCCCGCCCTGCTCGGCCCGACCAAGTTCACTCTGGTCGCCGTCATGCTCATCTCCGGCCTGGGTAATTCCTTCGCCGGCGAGTCCATCTACAAGGTGTGGTCCCAGGAACTGTTTCCCACCCTGCTGCGGGCCACCGCCCAAGGCGTGACCATGGCCTTCACCCGCGCCATCGCCGGCCTGGCCGCCCTGGCCACGCCCGCCCTGGCTCTCGGCCATGCCCGCCTGATGTTCGGCCTGCTGCTCGCGTTGATGCTGACCGCAGCCGTCATCGGCCTGGCCTGGGTGCCCCGCCTGTCCGAAGCCCCCCAGTCCGGACAACCCACCACGGCGAACAACCCCGTACTCCAGACCACCGGAAAGGCAACCGAGTGATACGCCGCTGGTGAGGCCAACGACATCGCGGCGGTCCGGTTGGACCTCTCGGGCACGGCGACAGTGGCGGCGACGTCTTCGGCCGTCCCCCGGAGGAGACCGCCTCGGGCGGCAGTCGGCAAGACCCGCGGCTGCCGCCCGAGGCGGGACCGCGGACCGGGGCCCCTCACGCATCGACCCATGCCCGGTGACCGTTCACACCCGATGACCATGGCTCCCCCGCCCTTCGACCCGGAACTCGCCGCGCGTCTCGACGCGATCCATGAGGTGCTGCCACCGACGATCACTCCGGAGATGATTCCGGCCGGACGGCTGACGAAACGGCGGCTTCTTCGCCCTTCCGACGAATGAGCAGCCGGCCTGTGACGGTCTCTTCGAGGTCGAGGAGCGGGCGGTGCCAAGGCTGCCCGGCGCGCCGGATGTCGCGCTGCTGATCTGTCGGCCCACCGGCGTGACCGATCCACGTCCCATCGTCTACGGCGTTCACGGCGGGAGCATGGCGACGGGTACCCACCGGTGGGGAGTCCGGGGGCGGGTGCGCCGTAGCCCGGTGGCTCCGGTCGGATCAGACGGTCAGGTAGCCGCCGTCGACCGGGAGGACCGCGCCGCTGACGTAGGAGGCGGCGGGCGAGCACAGGAAGGCGATCACCGACGCGATCTCCTGCGGCCGGCCGAACCGTCCGAGCGGTACGCGCGCGAGCACCGCCTGCGCGGCGTCGCGGTCGTCGAGTACGCCGCGGGCCAGCGGAGTAGCGACGAAGCCAGGTGCCACCGCGTTCACTCGGATGCCGTCCGCGGCGTACTCGGCCGCCAGGGACCGGGTCAGCTGCGAGATGGCGCCCTTACTGGCGCTGTAGGCCGGCCTGTCGCGGCTGCCGAAGAAACCGAACATCGACGAGACGGTGACGATGCAGCCGCCCCGGCGGGCGAGCAGCGGGCGTGCCGCCTGACACGAGACCATGGCCGAGGTGAGGTTGACCTCCAGCACCTGGTCCCACCATCTGAGGTCGTATTCGTCGCGGTCCCGGCTGACGCCGGCGCAGGCGACGAGGTGGTCGATGCGGTCGTACGCCTCGATCCGACCGACGAGGCCGTCCCGGTCCGTGACGTCCTGCTCCACGATGTCGACGCGCTCGTGGCCGGGCAGCTCGTCGGCATCGGCCGGCGGCAGTCCGAGGGCGTGCACCTGGGCTCCCAGTTCCGCGAGCAGGTCGGCGGTGGCAGCGCCGATACCGGAGGTGCCCCCGGTCACCAGGATGCACTGGCCGGCGAACGTGTCAGAGGCTAGTCCGGTGGTCATCTTCGAGGTTCCGTTCGGTGGGTGGGTGGGTGGGGGCTGGTGTCCGGGCGTGTTGCGGCTGCGCTGCCAGGACCTCACCTGGTTCACAGGTCTTTCGGCACGGCCCAATCCGTGGGGGACCGGGTCGTCGAAGACAATGATCGAGGTGAGGACCGGTGTCAGGTCCAGGTGGCGCTCCGCAAAGAGCCGGGTGAGTTCCGGGTAGGTGTCGCGGTAGCCGACGCGGCGGCGATCGACTGCTCGTTGCTGACCAGTGCGAAGGCGTCCAGGGATACCACGATCAGGTCGGTGGCGTTGAGGCCGGCCGCGTGTCCCGGGCCCGGCCTGGGACACATCGACAGCGACGATCCGCCGCACCCCGCGTTCCGCGGCGAGCAGGACGGTCAGCGGGCCGACCGGTCCCAGGTGTGCCCGGCGTGCCGTAGTGGGCGCCACCGGCGACGGTGAAACCCCGCCTCGCGACGTCGAGCCCCAGGCTGAGCGCAAGGCGTGACGTCACCGGAAGAGCGTGTTGACGTAGTCGGCGCCGATGCCGACCTTCTCGTAGTGCGTGCGGCACAGCTCGATGTAGTCGTGGACGTCGAAGTACCCGTCGGGCTCGCCGTTCTCGTCCAGCCAGATCAGCGGTCCCTTGACGATGAAGAACGCCTT